>JBPCNB010000114.1:0-3667 GCA_051001675.1 Nitrososphaeraceae archaeon
GGAGGCAAACGGGTAAGCAGGGGAGACGACGTGCACACAGAGGAAAGGATGAAGAGAAAAGAAACAATATCCGTAGCCATAGGGGGGATGGCATTATTAGCTACGGTTATGACAATGTCATCACCAACACAAGCATTAGCTTTAGGTCACTGGAACCTAGATGATGATTCTACTCCCAATAGCGGACTCGCAGAGGACGGCATGGATAGCTCTGGTACGACTGATAACACCAATGGAGAAGAGGAAAATAGCACAACTACTACAACCACAGATGACGACGAAGAGGAAGGCTCCAGAGATAGTAGTGATGATTCAACTAGCGAAGAGGAAGACCCAACTCATGCTGCCTATCACAATTTACAGGCATGTCTTACTGATATCAATGGAGAACGATCTCCTACGGAGCAGGAGGTGCAAGCCTGCATCGACTCGAGTTACAGCGAAATAGACAGCGGTGGTAATACTCCCGATGAGAACACAGAAGATATCGACGAGGATGAGGACGAAAACGGTGTCACTGAAGGTGTTTCTACTGACGATTCAGAAGACGAAGAGGAAGAACCTAGCGAAGAATAATCAAGGATAATGGAAGGCATGTAAAGTATTTCCTCCTTTATTTTTAGTAATAGTCTTTTATACGGCTCTCGGAAAGTTTTGCTATGTCCGATACCAGTTACTGATTTCAAACTTACTCGAATATCAATCGTAACATAATCAATATTATTCCCATTCTAAAGGGGCCAAATATTTAGAATCGTAGTCCATTAAAGGTAGAGTCATTCTCTATAGCAATAACGCCAGCAGAAATCAAAGATACGTTAAGTTCGGTGATATATACTATGCAGCTTGTCGGCCACCTTTATTGATCTATGCGAAAGTGGTCGTGGTAATAATCTTTCGTCAATTTCCCTTATTATCCAATCGTCATAATATTGCCATTTTATGAGTATGTATAGATCTGCACTTTTAACCCCTTCAAAGGAGTCAACTTTAGCTAGAACTGAATCTACTTCAAATACATTTTCACCAAAGAGTACGAATGTCAACCGATTTTCGGGATCGATTACACTAGGACTGTATAGGATATTTGCTTGAAATTCTGAGTACATACGCTCAGAGACACTGCGATAATGAGATTTTGCAACGATTATTGGAATAGCAAATTGAATGTACCCTATCATGGCAGCTGGACTGCACTGAAGAGAGAAATCTAATAAATGCCCCTCCTTCATCCTATTGAGGCGTCTTGTTGAGGTCTTTTCGGAAATGCCAACTTCTTTCGCAATTTCAGATATCTCCATCCTAGCACCTGATAGCAGCAAACATTTTATTATTCTCAAGTCTGTTTCGCTTAGACCCGTAGATACAGATAGTTCACTAACAGCGATACTACTAACAGTTGCGGGTTTTAGGCAATCATTTAGTGACTGGATAATGTTGTCATCCAATGATTTATTGATGATAAGGGCAGCCACAGAAGTTTTCCCCATATGATGTACATGATAGGCAAGATCTCCAAATTGCTTGACGCGCTGGATGACATTATCTTTAGTTATTCCATTGTTAGTCCTTACCAAGACAAGAGCTGTTCTATAACCAAAACCTGCAGGATTAACTCTAACTACGAACTTTTCTATGACTCCACTGCGTACCATATTCTTAACTCTGGCCTTTACGCTCTTTGACGTCAAGCCAATCAGTGAACCTATGCTGCTATACGAAGTTCTACAGTCCCTAGCTAAAGTGGAGAGAATATTGAGATCAATCTTATCAAGTATCAGTCTCTCCATCTGATGTCATTCCTTGCTGCATTTTACACTACGATTGGTAATAAAGATGTCCGATATTTGGAGTATTACTTCCCCTAAGGATAAATGTTTGCAACCGTACAATTCCCAACATATGAAAATCGTTGAAAAAGTTGAACGGCACCCATCTGCGATTGAGATACGGAGCGATAAACCATGAATCCTGAATCAAAAGGGACCGTCACCATTGAAAGCGAGTATGCAACCCTCAGGTACGAACGACAACTCTCTCATCCAAGAGAATTAGTCTGGAAGGCCATTACAGATCCAAAAGAGTTAGCTGGATGGTTCAATACTAAAGCCGTCATCGACGGGCGTAACGGCGGCACGATTGATTTTGTCAATACTGTCTCAAGATTCCATACAATAGGACACATTCTAGCCTGGGATCCTCAATGTGTTTTTGAGCATGAGTGGCACATTGCTCCTAACCCAAGTCTACCTGATGGTGAACCTGAAGCTGTTATCCGTTGGGAGCTCAAGCAGGATGGCAATTCAAATAATACACTCCTTACTTTGACTTACAGCCGTCTCACCAAATCTACTTCATTGCGTTTCGCCCCTGGTACACATGCCTACCTAGATCGTCTTGAAGCCAGCCTAAACAATGAGGCGCTGCCAGATTGGATGCAGCGATTCGCAGCAGTCAAAGAATTATATGCCTCATGACAGGACTTGGCCGTATATCGGTGGACAATTTACTTAAGATGGCAGTGTATACTTGACCAACTAGGCCTTAGTTCTGAATAAGTCCTATCGAGTTCATGATTAGGATTTTGTGATAAGCCATTGTCATTTAAGTGTAAACAAAATCAAATCTAGCCTTAGTCTATGCTACAGGCCAACTTGTTAGCACCATTCACCCATAGAACAGACTGAAGGACGACCTAGTTAATTCCAACTATCTTTTATTATTATGTGACATTAAGCTTCATTCCGATCGGTTATGATAAATCATAGTAACAGAAGCAATAGAGTAGATAGATCTATAGAGCCTCTGTTAGATCAATAACACTACCACTAAATAGTCTGTCTGGTAATCTGTCTGTTCCATATGCAAACCTGCAGGGACACTTGGCTGCCATTCTTCTCTCCCCTGCGGTTCGTCTAAAATCAATAGAGTGAAAGGTATCTAAAAAAGCAGCTTTGGTATCCATTCATATTCTGAGAGGTCTTACACTCATAGTTATTTAGCAAAAAATAATCTGCCTTTATGATAGTCCTCAAACCTTGTACCTGTTACTATTAGGATACGAAATCAATTCCAATATCCTTCTCGGAGAAGCCTTATTCCAAGTCTTAGTCTCTCATTCTTTTGTTTATTTCTGTGACGAGATCTTTATTTGAAATTGGTTTTTGTAAGAACATGTTTTTGTTCAATACACAATATTTTTCTGATAGTTTTTCTTGTCTGACTCCTATATCCTGTTTTTTCTGTTCAAAGCCTTTATAATTACTTTTATCAATGGCTGTAATAAAGCAAACATTAACTTTACTATCTGTCTTTTTTATTTTATTATATAGTTCAAAGCCATCCATGATGGGCATTTTGATATCGAGGATAACCAGATCATAATAATCTGCTCTGAAATTAGACTCCGCTAATACAGGTTCATTAAATGAATAAACATCATAGCCATCAGATTTCAAGGCTATACTGATAGCCATAGTGGTATCGGGTTCATCGTCTACTAACAAAATTCTTTTTCCATTCTTCTTCTTGATTGTATTGGTTGTTGTTGATGATGCTGCTGTTAACATGGACTATACCACTCACTCAACTAAATTTTAAATGGCATTATTGAACTTCGTCAAATGAGAATAGGCAGTGGCATGACCTGTTTTACTGAGTGTAAGAG
>JBPCNB010000115.1:0-11697 GCA_051001675.1 Nitrososphaeraceae archaeon
TGACGAATATACCATGTCAGGAGTTATTTGTAAAAAAGTACGGAAAAGTTATAGAATTCCCTTTATAAGATTATATGGAGAGCGCGATTTAGAGTAATGCTAAATCTTCCAACATCCTTAGATTAAACATTTGATTCGTAATTGATGTGTAAAAGAAGCACGCGAATAAGACTCTAATAAAGTCTAGAAAGTGATGAGTTTACCGACGATTGTAACCAAGTATCACAACTGGACCTATCATGATAATTTTGTTTGTGACAGCATAGGTAGTAGTGCATCACGGTAAATTATCTATCTAGAACAAAGTTAATTAGTTCTGGCTTGCTCAAGTTAGTAGTAGGAGCAATGAAACAATCTACGAAGGTCAATTCAATATGTGATATCGACTTCGCCAAACGAAAAGGCTTGCTGCCTGTTATAGTCCAGGACAGAAATACTAGAGATATACTAATGCTTGCCTACGCCAACGAGGAGGCGGTAAGATACACCCTCAGAACAGGGAATGCATGTTTCTGGAGCACCTCGCGCAATAAGTTATGGATGAAGGGTGAAGAATCTGGCAACGTTCAACCAGTTAAAGAAATATTTTTAGATTGTGACATGGATGCTTTGTTATATCAAGTAGAGTCAAAACGCCCTGCTTGTCATACAGGGCAGCGTTCATGTTTCCATAATAGTTTAGAAATAATTTAAAAACTCCCTCGAAAAGCTTAAAATTTTTACCTGAATGTCGCATATAAATTAGTTAATTACTAATACAATGTTAATCAATACAAACTATTTAGCCTTAAAAAATATAGTAACACTAAAATTTATCTAGAGAAACTTATCTATTACAAATAAAGGAGATCCAATATGGGCGACGTAGATGTATTAAAATGTAGAGAATGTGGCAAAGAGTATGAACCACAGTTTAAATATATATGTGAAGAATGTTTTGGCCCACTGGACGTCAAGTACAAGTTTAATTCTAGCATAAATAGGGAGACCTTTTCCTCACGAAAGGAGAAAAGTTATTGGCGTTATTTTGAAATGTTACCTATTGCAAATAAAAATAACATTGTAAATTTGCATGCTGGTCTAACTCCCTTGCAAAAATCAGATAGACTTGCTAAAGAAATAGGAGGACTAAAGAATTTATTTATAAAAAATGATTCTGTAAACCCAACGTTTTCGTTTAAGGATAGACCTGCGGGAATAGCTGTTTCAAGAGCCAAAGAGACCAAATTAAAAGCAGTAGGCTGTGCCTCTACAGGAAATTTAGCCTCTGCAACCGCCGCTCATGCAGCAGTTGCAGACTTGCCCTGTTATATTTTTGCTCCTTCGGATATTGAGCATGCTAAGATTGCACAAGCATTATCTTACGGTGCAGAGTTTATGGCAGTGGACGGTACCTATGATGATGCTAACAGAGTTGCTTCTATAATCGGGGACTCAAAAGGCATAGGTATAGTAAATATCAATATGAGGCCATACTATGTGGAAGGTTCAAAGACACTCGCATATGAAGTTGCTGAACAACTAGATTGGCAAATCCCAGATAATTTGGTTATTCCTGTCGGAAGTGGAGCAATGTTAAACGCTATTTGCAAAGGATTTGAAGAATTACGTATGCTTGGATTAATTGATGACAAAATGGATTTCAAGATTACGGCTGCACAACCCCATGGATGTGCCCCAATAGTTGATGCGTTTAAGAAAAAAAGCGATGAAGTTATTCCAGTAGAAAGACCTAATACAATTGCAAAAAGCCTTGCTATAGGTGAGCCAGGGGATGGAATGTATGTCTTAAGAAGACTCAACCAATACAATGGAATTGCAGAAGAAGTTACAGATGAAGAAATTATTGATGGAATACTCATGTTAGCAAAGACAGAAGGTATCTTTACCGAACCTGCCGGGGGTGTAGCAGTGGCAGTCCTCAAGAAGTTAGTTGAAGAAGGCAAGATTGACAAAGACGAAAGAATAGTGTGCTACATTACAGGAAATGGACTGAAGGCTACTGAAGCTATCACGAATGTGCTTCCAAAACTTAGGAGTGTAAAGCCAGATGCACAAACTGTTTTAGCAATGATGAGATAGTTATATATTCGTAAACAAATTATGATATACGATCCAAAAAAGCAAGAAGATAGAAATGGCCAAGGTTGAGTTCGTCGTCCCGTCAGTCTTGAACAAAGGCGGTGGAGAGAAAAAAATTTCATTAGAAGCTGGAACTTTACAAGATGCTTTTTCCAAAGTTTCTGATCAAATGGGCGAGGATTTTAAGCGCAGGGTATTTGATCTCAATGGCAAACCCCGTCCACTAATCAACATTTATGTGAATGGCAAAAATACGCGGTTCAGTGGTGATGGTATGACAGGGTCATTAGAAGACGGTGATTCTATACAGATATTGCCAGCTGTTGCTGGAGGAGCAGAATTAAGTCGTGAAGACATGCAACGTTATTCTAGGCAAATAATGCTTGAAGAGATCGGATTTGTAGGAATGGAAAGACTTCGAAATGCTCATGTCTCAGTCATTGGGGTTGGCGGAATTGGAAACCCTGTCGTAACCCAATTAACGGCGATGGGCATTGGTAAACTGAGGATAGTCGACAGGGATGTGATAGAGATCTCTAATCTGCACAGGCAACATCTGTATACCGACGATGACATTGGCAAAGTCAAGGTTGAAGCGGCCTTGGGAAGGTTAAGGAAGCTTAATCCTCAGGTGGAAATTGAAGCAGTTCCAACCTCTGTTACCCCTTATACTGCAGAAAAGCTAGTCAAAGGAAGTGATATTGTTATCGATGCTCTCGATAGTATTGACGCTAGATATGCACTAAATGATGCATGTATAAAACAAAATATTCCATTTATTTATGCGGGGGCGTTGGGAATGTTAGGTTCAGTTTGCACTATAATACCAAATAAAACCGCATGTTTGCGTTGTATGTTTCCCCAGCTGGAGGAAGATGAAATGCCGACCTGCAGCACTGAAGGAGTACATCCATCAGTACTGTATCTTGTAAGTGGTATCCAGGTGTCTGAGGCAGTAAAAATAATAACCGGACAACGTCCAACACTTGCAAATACTCTACTTTACATAGATTTGACTGAGCTTTCCTTTGAAAAAATAAAGATGTCAAGATACGAAGGCTGTCCATCCTGTGGCTCAAAGAAAATGGAAGTAACGACAATTGTGGCAGGAAATTCTCAGGAAAGTACACAAATGAGAGGTAGACTAGAAGATCCAGTAGGGGGACAGAGAGAACGGAAGATTCTTGTTCAAGAACAAAAGCAACTAATGATAGAAGAGCTTTGCGGAAGGGACATGGGTAAAAGAACCTTCACTATAACTCCATCAGATCAATTCTCCGCTAACCCTATTGAACTCGCTGTGATAATAAAGAATGCGGAAGTCATCGGATATAAAATTAAGACAAAAGGTAACTTGGGTGTGACTGCAGTAAGCAACAATAATGGCAAACTTCGTGATAATGCTAATTCTGCGGCGCTCTCGGTTAGCTTTTTAACAAGTGGTGCTGCAACAATTGTCGGAGCAAAAAGCGAGCAAGAAGCCTTAGACATTTATCGGGATTTTGTTAATGTGAAAAAGATGAAGTAGACATCAGGAAAATAGAACTTAATTTATTTCCTAAAAAAATTGTATAAGGTAATAAAATAAGACAAGAAAATATTGCTAATAGTTCTGGTAGTTTAACTAACGGAATCGACCTTAATTAATATATAGACACTAATCGTTTATTATTATTGTAAATGTCATTTAGAAATGGTAGTATTAGCAGTGATCCTTTGCTCCAGCTAGAACAATTGCTAAATGGCGAGAAATTAGAAAGTATTGACTTTCTGCAAATTAGATACACGGATGTTCCTGGCAGGTTTCATGCAAAGTATCTCCTACTCAAGGGTAAGAGTGAATCATTATATGATTTATTAAGAGGGAGTATTGGAGTTGATGGCTCATCTGTTAGGGGATTTGCGAACATAGAAGAATCAGATCTTTTACTTGTCCCAGACAGATCTACAATAAGATTAACCCCACCCCTATCGTCTAATTACAAAACTGCTACAGTAATTGCGGATGTATTCAAAGGATATAGCTCTGGCAGATTAACTAAAGATCCAAGATATGTGTCTCAGCGTTTGGAGGAACATCTAACGCAAAATAACATCATGTGCCAGATAGGGCCTGAGGTTGAATGTTTTATTTTTGACAGCATAGATTTTGCTAATAAGGGTAATAATACCTCACATCCAAAGATTATATCATCTGAACAATACGAAAATGGCAAGTATCCAATCCGCAGAAAGGGGGGATACGATGCTCCTCCATTTCAGGACTCTTTAATGGAATTTAGGTTTGTAGTATCTGAAATCCTAACAAAATATTATACTATAAACGTAACAAATCTAAACCACGAAGTGGCAAGCAATGGCCAAATAGAAATTAACTTCACTCATAACACACTGACACGATCTGCGGATAACGTGCAAATATACAAGGATGTTGTAAGGAATATTGCAAAGCAAAACAATAAGGTGGCAACATTTATGCCAAAGCCGATATTTAGTCAAGATGATCCAAAAAATGGTAGTGATAATGGCTCTGGAATGCACACTAGTGTTAGTTTGTGGAGCGGCAATTCACAGTCCTCTTCTTCTACCCACCGGTCTTCTATGTCAGGTTATAATATGTTTTACGATGGAAATGACAGCTTCGCAGAAATTAGTCAGTCAGGGCGATATTTTATAGGCGGAGTTCTTGAACATGCGTCTTCATTAGCTGCAATTGTAGCGCCGACAGTGAACTCTTACCATCGCATGATTCCTGGATACGAAGCTCCTGTCTATGTAGCGTGGTCAAGAGGAAATAGGTCTGCTATTATACGAGTACCAGTTAATGAAAAGAACAATTCAAAATCGAAGCGAGTCGAATTTAGAGCACCAGATCCATCCGCGAACCCATATCTCGCATTTTCATCAATAGTAGCGGCAGGACTCGATGGCATCAAAAAGAAAATAGACGCTGGAAGCCCAGTTGATAGTGATATTTACAAGATGTCTGATCAAGACAAAAGTACACTGGGAATAAAATCTCTTCCTGGAAGCTTGACAGAAGCGCTGGACGCACTAGAGAGCGACTCTGACTACCTGAAACTATGTTTTTATCCTGAATTTCTAGAAACGTATGTGACGCTAAAAAGAGAAGAATCATTTGAAGTTGAAGGACCCAAGTCCACATCCTCTCAACCTGAATTATCGAGATCAAAACTCTTTATGCGCTATTACGATGTATGAATGAAATCAAACCACAAGTAAATGTGATTAGATGAAAAGTACAAATTCGAAATAATGTTATTTCAGAACAATTTAGTATTCTCGCAAGCTAGATGCGAATTCGTTGAAGTCCATAATCAGGTTCCAATATGGTACAAGTCATAATTATGATCGAAGGAAAATAGAGATTTGAAAAATCTTTATGAAGCAGATATAATGGAAGTCTTAGCGATCAAAATTATTAGGGAATCTTAATCTTTATGGTGCATGGAATAGTAATTAGAAATATCTGCAAAGATGATATTCCTAGGATTGTTGCCATCCAAAAAAGAATATATCCAGAGGTTGCCAGCGGACAACTATACATACCATTATTCCTTGAGAATCACATAGGTTTATTCTCCGAAGGACAATTCTGCGTAGAATTAAATGGAGATATAGTCGCATCTGCTACTAGCTTGATTGTTTCATTGGAACCAGAATATGCAGAACATACATGGCAAGATATTATTTCAGGATATGGAAGCCGTTCTTCAAAGCCCACAACAAAAGGGGATAGTCTTTATGCAGATGATATTGTAACACATCCTTATTTTCGACATTTGGGAATTGGAACCATGCTGTTTAACGCCAGAAAACAAGTAGCCACAGAATCTAATTTGAGGCGAATAATAGGTGGAGGAAGAATACCGAATTATAGTAAGCATGCAGATACCATGTCGGCCAGAGAATACGTAGATAAAGTCAAAGATGGGCAAATATACGACCCCGTTCTTACATTTCAGATAAAAAATGGATTCAAGGTTGTAAAGATACTTTCAAATTATCTTTACGATCCTAGTTCATTAAATTATGCTACATTTATTGAATGGATTAACCCGAAATTTTCTAAATAATCAGATACATTTGGATGGTCATAGTATGTGGGAAAGATGTGCACTTGTAAAATATGTTTGTGAACCATTCTAAACCTATCCGTTCTCAATTTAAGACGTTGATCAGCTATAAGGCTAATTTCTTCATAGTGCTATTTTGTTGAACTGCTGAGAATCTTCAACGTTGCGTTAATGATCTCATTGTGGGGAACTTTTATTTCCATAGATACTCGTAACACGTGGGATTGCCATAACGGAAAAGATGCAAGTTTTACATTTTCTCTTACCGAATAACTATAGACTGTTTTTCCAAATTCTTTATCAAAATCTTTTCGCATCTCACTTCTAAGTGCAAATTCTAAATATAGTTCTGCTGAGTCGTGTTCCATTGATCTCAAACCTTCGCGCATTCCTCCCGCAACAAGTTTTCCCATTTTGTCAATGATACCTGCAAAACGTATCCCAGAATGTAATTCAAGAATACTCTCACATATCTTTTGAAATTGAGCGTTGGGAGTCATGATGCCGCACTTTTAAGCATTAATTTTTATGTCAGTTGGTATGGTCGGTACTTTCGCTGTTTCAGGAATCTGTACTGTTGTTGTATTGGTATTACTAGCATTAATATGTTGGAGTTGTACTGCAGTGGGGACAAGCTTCAAGTAAGCCTCCTCGCCACTTTGTTCTTCTTGTCCGTATACATATACAAGTGGTTTTAGACTTGATGTTGTTTCTACAGACGTTAAACTACCAGACAATAAGGCTAACAAAACTGCGAGACTTGTTAGTATTAACATCGATCCAATAAATTTTGCACACTTTTGTTTATGCATTGACTAATAGTACTCCAAAAGTAAGTATAAATATTTTAATTATTTTGATGGATGAATTTCTGAATCCTGTTTATTCCCACTATCAAACGTTAAGCTTAGCGCGATCCTGAAAGGGGAAAGGTAGCATAATGTGTTTTGTTCTAATTCTATTTGCCCTGACGCGGTATTTCATCTTCATATTGTTTTCCACCTTCTTGCGATTCACTTTCCTCTTTTAACCTTCCTTCTTCTTCTAATTCTTCCACAACTATGTCTTCGTTACTAGGATGCTCCTGTGTTTGCTTCAGATGGGGGAGTATTTTCCTCTTTGATTTTTCTATCCTTCTTACCGCCTTTCTCAGTTCCTGAGAAAGAGATGTCGGTAACATTATCTTGATTTGTTTCAGTGAATTGTCTTTTTGGAATGTCTCCATAAAGATTTGTGCTTGCCCTAGATTGATTGTTTCTGTTATATTGTCCTCGCTGCTGTTTTCTTCTGAAAAAAATGATACCATTATCTCCATTCCGTCCGTACTAAAGTCTATCTTCATGATGTTATCTTGCCTATATCTAGTAATCAGTAATTTTTAAGGATATTTACGATTAACATTAACATGAAAAAAAGTGTCCAACAATATCTACACACTTTGAGCTATACTTAGGCCTATGATCGACCAAAGTATTTTCAATAATTATAAATTCAAGAATCTTCTCCGGGTTTTTTCCTTTTTACTAGTATCACGTAAATGCATCGAATTAAAGTACTTCTGAGGTAAAGCTGAGGGATCGAGAGGTAGGCGGACAGATAACTTTTACCAGAAAAAAGACTAATCGCAGTATCAACAATCTGTGAATCACAAAGAAGCAAGTATATTGAAGAACAATGTCCTTCCTAGTCATTACATCGTATGAGGCGTCGATCGGGACTTGAATAACTTAACTTCTCATCTTATTCCTAACTTAAACATCCTGCCAATCTTTATAGTTATGTTTGTCGATAAATATGACAAGGATGAAGCACACAAAGATGAGATTATCGATGCTTCTAAAGCGCCTGTTTTCAATTCTAATAGCAAGCCATACATTATCACAAACCTTGATACAATATAAACTACGTCAAATACGAGATATGCGACAATTAAATGTTTTATGATTAGCTCCAAAATTTTTGAATCTGTTGTTCCGGTCATAGGATTTTTGTACTTCTGTTTATTATCTCTATGAAATAAGATGATAAATAGAGGTTTAGATGCGCAATACCCTATTAGTATTGTTACTATAGAGATATCAAATGCACTGTTAATATCCATTTCCACAATGATCTGTGTAGCAAGAATACTGACAAAGAATCCAACTGTTCCAGAGATGAGTAAGTTCCTGTTAAAAAGCAAAATATCCCTATACTTTTTACGGAAACCAATACTCTTACTTGTGCTCTTCTTAGTTTGGTTCAACTGATCCCTTCTTCTTATCTGATAAGTAGTTAAGATCATATATAACTCCACAGTTGAGATCAAATTATCTACCTTGTATCTATCTTTTCACTTATAATTCACGAAGAAAAGTACCTTGAACCAATTCGAAACCCAAAGCAAAAGCAGAATTCTCACGCTGTTGATAAGACCTACCCAACAAAATGGTGCACCCATCTACCTTTCTTGATTCCCAGACACATCCCTACACTCCTACTGTGTTATACTTCTCATCCTATGACTATGGTCTATTAGAATCTAAATCAAGCTCTATCTGAAGAATGGAAAAAGGCACAATAGCAAACGAACACCTTGCAGACACTTACCAGGAAATATCTTTTATAGTATGAGCGCATAAACCACTGCTTCGGCACCTAGATATCACTCCGTCACCTAAGACAGAGGTACTTTGTATGGTATGGAAAACCACTTTACCGCAAGTTCGATTCAGTTACATTACATTCTTCACCAATATTGGTGGATAAGTGAAAAATTACCCGATTCAGGAAAGACAAATAAGCGAGAGGCATTTAATTACACTTACATGAAATGCATCAGCATGCTCCTGAACCAAAATACGAGTCCATAGAGCAACTGAATAAACTTTTCAAAGTCGGTTATGTGATTAACCGTATTACTTACCCTATTACCAGCGATGGAGTCGCCTCAATAATGATTGACATTATAGAACCAAATAAAGAGGAAGAGTGTTTGCTAACAGTTTTTGGCGAAGAAGCTGTTGCTTTGTCACATTACGTAGAAAGTTTGTTCTCAACAGGCAAATAAAAAAGAGATATTGTAGAATAGTTACAGTTTTTGAGTTTGCCTCTGAAAAGATTTTGGTTGTTGACCATAAGCCTGATATTGTCTTAACTTTAAGTAACGGGCTAGAGCAAGGTGGATACGATGTAGATACCTATAATGATATTATATTAGCATTATCCAACTTCAAGCCGGACATCTATGATGTGAAATTAAAATGCCTGCTATTACGGGATTTGAATTATATCGAAAATAAGAGATATAGACTCAAATGCTAAGGCTTGTTTTATTACAGCCTTTGAAAGATATTATGAAAAGTTCAAACAGGAATTTTTGCCTCTTGAAAAAAAAGGGGTTTATTAGATAACCGATTGATATTGAAGACTTGATTAGGTTTGTGGGTCCAGTTTCTAAGTAACATTAACCGTACAGTCCGATGATATGGTGTAAGTGTAACTTAAAGAAAAAGATATTTGCCGTACGCAGACCTCAGTTTTGTAAATGGATGTCATAAAAGCTACAAGTCTTATATTGGATCGTCTAGTAGGCAAACT
Organism: Nitrososphaeraceae archaeon; assembly: GCA_051001675.1. Lineage (GTDB taxonomy): Archaea > Thermoproteota > Nitrososphaeria > Nitrososphaerales > Nitrososphaeraceae > TH5893. The sequence continues at coordinate 9,759 of JBPCNB010000115.1, forward strand.
TTCCTCCGAGAAAAAACATGTGATACATAATAAGTAATAAAAAGACCAATTTAGGGCATCATATACGATTGATGGTCTACATCCTTTTCCATTTGTCCGTAGCCTTTGATTCATTTTGCTAGGAGCAGGAATGTCGTAAATCGCTCCTGCATTATGTATATAGTCAGTTGCCCCATCGTCTATCTTTATTTCATGTGATTTTTCCAATTCTAGACTCTGACTCCAATTTTGTTATGATTTACCCGATGGTACGCTGCCCTCAATTACATGCTGCGCATCAATTGCTATAATTAGCATGAGCGTAGTTGTCAATGTATAACAATGGATTAATGCTGCAGTTGAAGCAGGAATTAATGACGCATGCAGCAGCTCTTCTAGTCTCTCTGATGAAAAATCTGAACTTATTAAAAATGATCTTTTGAAACAAGGCAGTTACAAATGTGAAAAACAAAGCTGAGACTGCGGCCTCTGCTATAGCATAAAAAGTAATAGGAGTAAGGTCGATCTTTATTGAAGGACTTGATGGCATTCCTCGTTCACTACCACAACCTTTCTTGGCAATAGAGGGAGTAGACGCTGCCGGGGCAGCAATTGGACGTCCTACTCCAATTATTGCAGGAGAGCAGCAAGTGAGATGCAGCGGATATTCATTTCTTATCGGTTGACGGTGGTTTTCGGATTACCTAAACCAAAGCTCCGCGAAATATTTTGTTTTTGCTATCGGTAGTGAATTATATCCATTCGGTATTCATTATACGAAGGAGGTCTAAGATTTTATAAGCTTGTAATGCTACATCTTCTATTATCCAATGCAAGTGAAAGAAGAATTAGGTAAAGAAGCAGAATTGTACACCCAACTCTCCAATGGTAGAGTGAAATGTACTGCTTGCGCCAGATTATGCGAAATACCGGAGGGTAGGGTTGGATTATGCGGTATTCGAGGAGTAACAAATAACAAATTACAATTATATGTATATGGTAGAGTCATCGCGGGACATATAGATCCGATAGAGAAAAAGCCTGTAACACATTATAGACCCAATACGGCTATTTTCTCAATCGCAACAACAGGATGTAATTGGCTTTGTAAATATTGTCAAAATTATGATATTTCCCAAAGGCGTAAGATAGAAGGCGTTGAAATGACGCCTCAAGAAGTTGTAAATAAAGCACAAAGCTACGGAGCGCAAGGTATTGCCTACACCTATAACGAACCCTCTATTTTCATGGAGTTTGCTAAGGATTGTGGAATTGAGGCCCATAAAAAAGATATTTTTAACATTTTTGTTTCAAATGGCTACGACACGCCTGAATCCGTACATATGATGAGCAAATTCTTGGATTGCATAACAGTAGACTTTAAGGGAAGTGGCAAGCAGGAGTTTGTAAGAAAGTACATAGGAATTCCAAGCGCTGAACCAATTTTCCAGACTTTAAAAGAAATTAAGGAAAAAACAAAGATTCACACAGAAATTACTGATCTTATTGTCCCACAGGTTGGAGATGATCTAGAAGCTGCAAGAAGATTGTGTAAGTTTATTTATGATGAACTTGGGCCTGACACTCCGATTCACTTTTTGAGATTCCATCCTGATTACAAGATGATGGAGTTTGGTATGACTCCAGTTGAAACACTAGAAAAGCATCATGCTATTGCAAAGGACGAAGGTTTGAAGTATGTATATCTCGGAAATGTTCCAGGCCATTCATTAGAGCACACATATTGTCCTGAATGCAATGCTATAGTTATTCAACGCTATGGATTTAGCATAGGATTATGGAATCTTGACAAAAATAATTGCTGTAAAAATTGTGGTTATCCTATTCCTATAATAGGAAAGCCAAACAAAATTAGGAAGAACGTGTTTCAGTTTGTACAGTAGATAAAATGGTTGGAGGTTTCTACACTCACACTAACAATACCGTTATTGGTACAATC
>JBPCNB010000116.1:0-2010 GCA_051001675.1 Nitrososphaeraceae archaeon
AGAAATGTGGTTGAATAATGTTGATCCTTTTTTTATCTACAACCACGCCCCATACAATTTTCTTTGGCATTCTTAGATTGTCTATAAAGTTTAACTAAGCCGTATTAACGATACCTGAAAACTAGCCATATCTAATAACTAGTAGTTTCCTCCATATTTCTTCTTAACTTGGACCATCCATTACATATCCTCATTGCTAGGTAGCAATTTGCCATGGATAAAACGTTTCTAATGTCCTTGCTATTCATTTCATACCACACTGCCGTAGCTATTTATCGCTTGCACCTTTCATAGACATCTATGGTATCAATCATCATATTTTTATGATAGTCATCTCTTTCAATACATTGGTTTTCATATGTTCAAATGTGGAAAATCAAAAAATAGACAGGTTCTTAAATTCGCAATTCTTTCTTCATTTACATTATTGTCTATACTGTTATCATCATCTATCCTTATGATATTGAATTCATCATTATTACTTCATTCAGTTCAAGCACAAGGTCTATCTGCTACATTTAACGGCCTAAATGGCACCTTTTCCACAAACAATTCGTTATCATTAGACCAGCAGTTTCCTACAATCCCTTTTAACGAAATGACAAATAGTAACGCTATCGTTACTAATAGCCTTACTTATGAAAATCCCATCTATGGAATCAGTATTGATTATCCATCATCCTGGACTTATCAAGAGCCACAAGAAGAGCCCTCTTCTAATACCACAATATTCTCTATTGTCGATATTGCTCCTCCAATGTCTGAGGATCCAAATGTCGTTACAAACTTTCAGATAGGAATAGAAGATCTAGAAGCTCCCATCTCGCTAGACCAGTATGCAAGAACAGTAATTAATAGCTACAGAGGTAATTTGAATTTCAGCCTTATTTCTGTTGATGATAACGCTATGCTATCAGGTAGGCCAGCTTACGAGATTATATTTACTGATGTCACAGAAGATGGCATAGAAAGGAAGTCTATAGAGAGAGGAACCGTAGACGAAGTTAACAATAGAGTATATTATCTAGCATTCAACACAGAGGCATCAATGTACGAGAAATTCCTTCCTATTGTTCAGACAATGATAGATTATTTTAAGCTTGATACATCGGGCCTGAGCAGTATGGAGAATCTTGATAGCACTACTGATCTGAGTAATGGCAGCGATATTATGGACAGTTTACCATCGTTTCAAGATGATACCATCAGATTCTTAGATGAACAACCATTTTCTTCCTCCTCATCAGCCATGGATTTTGATCTATTCATGGATAGTTTTGCTAATAGCATTTTTAATGGAACGTCTGTTTTCGGTGGTCTGGGAACGAGTATGGTAAACGGTGTAAAAGTAAGTGGAATTAGCTCGGACAGTAACGGAAGTCGATTGTCTGTGACGCTCAGCGGAACACCTTCAGAGGTACTAGGAGGAAATAACACTGCTAGCTTGACAAATGATACAACAACAATAACTGCCAATGCAGAATCTTCCGACTCTGTATCTGTAATAGCCATGAGGATTCCAATAAACTTGGCAGATATTCTTTCGCTGGCGCAGGCTTCTTCAAGTCAAGGTTTAGATAGTAGCATGATGACAGGAGATATGGGTTTCAACCAGGACAGCATCTTTCCTTCAGATGGTTTCAACCCATTTTCATTATTAAGTAGCATGCAAATTGGAAGTAGTAGTTTAACTAATGCTGATTGGTCAGTGCCTCAAACTGTGACAATGGATTTAGTTGGAGGTAATATTCAAGAGCAGCAACAGTTTTACTCAAATAACACATCGGCTGCTGCAGATTTCTTAATTGTTTCAGTTATTCCATATACAGGAAGCAGTAATAGTAGCACATCGCCATGAAAAAGATATGTAAATGTATTTTAACAAAACAATAATAGGTATTCTTATTAATTAAGAGAAGTTATGTTTTCTCTAGTTTTTACTTCGTTGGTATTATCATCTTGTTTATTTGTGCCCCTCAGTTTAGGCTATGCGTATGCACAGACTGAAAT
>JBPCNB010000117.1:0-2086 GCA_051001675.1 Nitrososphaeraceae archaeon
AAATGGGGAGGAAATATGACGTACTATGACTATTACGAGTTAGAAAGAACTTTTGTGCAAAAAAAGGTTCATCCTGCAGATTTGAAAAATGCGACCGCTCAATATATCAATAAGATAATCGACCCTATACGAAAACACTTCAAAGGAAAGGTACCCGAGATAAATTAATTGAATGCATCGAAAGGGACACTTAAAACAGACCTATGGTTGTCAGACCTCCATGATATTCACACTTTGGTTTAGCCTAATAAACGCAGGATAACATTAGTAGGATTTTTTTCGGTTACTAGACTTTGCTCTAGCGAAAATGTTCCTGGTTTCTAATTAGTACGAGATAACGCGGCAGCTGACTGTCGTAGCCCTTCGGGTCTTTCCCTCCGCAGATCATACTCTTTGCCTACGCTCTACGAAAAACGTTACTATAATTGGGACTATCACTAAGATTCGCTAATTTGGCACAGCGGATGTCTCCTTTACAAGTTGATATTTCGACCTGTATCCTCTAGGATTTATCATCATTCCCTTAAAGTTAAAAGTAGAAGAATTTCCTACTATTACTGTAGTGATCATACCGAGCATGTCAGGATATCCAAGCATCTTGTCCAGGGTTGTTATCAAAACAGATTGGCTTTCCCTATAAGCTCCTTTCACTATCGCAACCGGCGTTTCGGGTTTTCGGTATTTGAGGAAAATATCTCGTGTATCATTTAATTGGTGTATACGTTTCTTGCTCGCGGGATTATAGATAACGGTGACATAGTCGCCTAGCGCTGCAGCTTCAACGCGTTTTATTATTATTTCCCAAGGTACAAGTAGATCGCTCATGCTAACAACTGCAAAATCAGTCATTAAGGGCGAACCGATTAAAGCAGCACAGGAATTAAGAGAAGATACTCCAGGAATACATTCAACATCTATGCCATCATGTTGGTCCCAATCTTTTTGTGCTAGGATTTCATAGACTAAACCTATCATGCCGTATATACCGGGGTCTCCGGAAGATACCAAAGATACAACCTTACCATTTTCTGCGAACTCTATAGCTTGATTGGCTCTGTCTACTTCTTGCGTCATGGGGTATCGATATACTTCTTTGCCGTTAATAATATCTTCAATCAACGAAACATAAGTATCATATCCTATGATTACTTCGCTGTCTTGTATGGCCTGCTTAGCTCTGAAAGTCATGTGGTCATGATGACCCGGGCCTATTCCAACCACATTTAACTTACCCTTCACTTTTCCCATCTAAATCTCAAAGCATGAGAAGATGCAATTTATCTTTTTGCCTCCGTCTTTTCTTTGTATAAGAATGCCTTTGTCAGCGCAGGTTTGCATTAACCTGCGAATTTTTATAGGGGAGTAAGAAATAAGTCCTTTTCTTGTCTTTTCTTCGCTGAGTCCATCTCTGCTATCATTGCCGGCAGGTCATTCTGATTTGGACTAAAGGGAAGCCCTTTGTAATTTTCGGTTAAAAGACATTGCTAGTTTAATATGGATACTTTCCTCAAAATAATGGAGTAGTCAATTAGCTAGAATCTATGAGTTTAGAATTCGGGTCGTGTTTTCCAAGTTCGAATTCTTTATGGAGGGCCCTTATTGCCGTCTCGCAATCATTATCACTTACGACAAAAGCAAGGTTGAGTTGGGACGAACCTTGTGCAATCATTATGACGTTCACATTCTCTCGTGCTACAGCGCTAAAAATTCTGGCAGCCACTCCTTGAATTCCTCGCATCCCTGAGCCCACGACTGCTATTACGGATACATTGTTGTTAACTTCAACTTTTTTTATGACCTTACCTAATAGACTCAATTCAAGAATACTTATTGCCTTTTCAATATCATCATTTCTCAACACCATCGAAATACTAGATTCAGACGGACTCTGCGAAATCATAATGATGTTTATGTTTTTCTTTGCCAAGGCATCAAAGATCTTGGCTGCTGTTCCCGGAGCGCCCGCCATAGCGGTACCCCCCACATCTATCAAACCAGTCCGTCTGATGGCACTTACTGACTTTACAATCCTTTTTGACGTATCACTAGGACTTTGCAAAATCATTGTCCCAATTTGAGCAGGATT
>JBPCNB010000118.1:0-3440 GCA_051001675.1 Nitrososphaeraceae archaeon
CGATAACAATAACAATAACAACAACAACACCATCCATAATATCAAAGATAGCAATGATAGTAACAGTACCAAGAATAACAGTCTAGGAATCCCTATGCATCCAGTACCAGAAATAGAAATTGCGGAATGAACAAAGGTTATAGAGAATGCACATAGATATCTACAGATAGCATTTGCTGAGGATCTTTATCTATACTGTCAAGCAAATAACATTAATTTTGCAGAATTGAGAGATTCACTTAACACAAAATGGAACGTGAATGTTCTTGAACCAAGAGAAGGAATTGGTGGACACTGTTTACCAAAGGATACTAAGATGTTTCTGAATTCATCTAGATCGATAAAGAGTAAGATTTTAGAAGCGGCTATAGAAGTGGATTCAGAATATAGAAGGCTTCAAACAACAAGCGGACCTTATCAATTAACTGGAGAGCCGCTTGTTACGCAGAGTGGAGTTAGGACAGAAGAGAGACTTTCGAGTGCTGAGCAGCCGGTTTCTGTTGTAAAGTCTATCGAGAAATTGGTTTCGGCTCAAATCCGGCCAAGCACTTACATAGATAAATAACACTGACCAGTGTTGAAGTTATGGCAATAAAACGTTCCATTGTCGCATTTGGTGCTCACCCTGATGATATCGAGATAGGGATGGGAGCCACTGTTGCAAAACTCGTCGGGCTCGGCTATGATGTAAACCTGGTTGTCGCCACACTTCCTAATTTCGTCGCAACGGATACGAAAGAAGACAGAAGAAGAGAGTCTACTATGTCAGCCAAGGTCATGGGGTGTAAAGCACCTGAATTTTTAGATCTAGCCCCCGACGAAGTCATTGTTGGTAGAAAGTTTGTCACTTTGATAGATAAACTAATAAAAAAGTATGAACCCGAAGCAGTTTTTACTCAATGGATCGGAGATTCTCACCAAGATCATCAGGCACTTACTCGGGCAGTCATAGCCGCCTCCAGGGACACGGATAATCTATTCATGTATGAAACTACTATCCCGGGAGGTATTACTGAAAATGCATTCAGACCCCAACTCTTCGTTGACGTAACCCAGACTTTGGATATAAAGAGAAATGCACTGGATTGTTTCGATTCCCAAAAAATTCGCTGTGGACCAATATGGATTGATGCACTTGTTGGGAGATGCTCTTACAGAGGATATCAAATGAATACAAAATATGCTGAAGCCTTTGAAGTTGTCAAGATTTCCAAATGGTAGCGGTTTAATTGTTATAGCAAGGTGTATGAAGAGGTTTATGTGCAAGGAACATTTTCGTGGCCCAATCAAAATTTAAGAATGTATTTCATTTAAATGAGTCCTATCCACAATTTATATTTGTATATTCAATTTGGAACTAATCTTTCTCATTTCTAAGCATTATCTAAACTCATTAGTGGTAGACAAGGATGAGATATCTGTGGCTTCACTTAAAGTGTTGAATCAAGCACTTATAGTGAGAAATTTAGGTATAGTCGGTAGGATTTTGAATATCCATAGAATTAAGGTACCCTCAGAATGTAGTGCTGTTATAAGATTGATTCAAGATAACTTTCCAGCAATTAGTGTGGATGAATATGATACTAATAATACTAGAAACAATATTAACGATGACACGCCGACTGACACCAGTACTTCTGCTCGTAGTTTTAAGATATCAATCAAAGGAAATTTGAATAGCTTGGAAATCCCATTAAATTCAGCTTTGTGGTATTTACAATCAGAAAAAAATATTTTAGTAAATCCTATTGTCTATCCATGGGACTTTCATTATATAATTCGAAGAATTTTGCAAGAAGAACTGATAGAATCAATATCTCCAAATGCATCATTATCTAAGTCAACTATTATTGATGGTCCATGCATAATTGAAGATGGTGTTACAATCGATGACTTTTGCAAAATAAAAGGACCCACATACATTGGTAAAGACAGTTTAATTGGTATGAGTTCACTTATTAGAAACTGTATGCTAGGCAATGAGACACGTATAGGATTTAATTGTGAGATAGGTAGATCATATTTCGCAGGTCACGACAAAATACCACATCAAAATGTAATAGTAGACAGCTTAATAGGAGAGAATGTTTGGTTTGGAGCATATTCAGCTACTTTAAATGTTTTATATACAAGACACAAAGTAATGTATGAGATTGCTAAGGGTAATGCAATAGATACTGGAATGGATCATTTTGGAGCAGTCATAGGAAATAATTGTACTATTGGTACTTCCGTAACCGTCTTACCCGGAAAACATATTCACCCGAATACAACTGTGAGGCCGGACACTATTGTTGCAAGAAACATTTATCAGTAAGCGTTTTCGAATTAGGCTGGATAATTTAAAGGCCCTTTTTTTAAATCTAACTATGCATCATGGTATTAGGTTTGCAAACCAAGAATCCAAAGTGTCCACCTAGCAAAATTGCGTTACCAACAAAATGCTCTTTTGAACCTAAACTTTAAGTCAGAGGTTTACTATAGTCAATTCTCTAGAATCATATTGCTAGTTGTAATCTTCCTAGTGGATTATTCCATAAAACATATAAGAATTCGAGGGGAAACATATGTTACCGTTGAATCCTCAACCCCAGCTGTCTTACTTTATATCAAAAGCAAATTCAATTAAGGATATTACTTTCCAGAAGAAGATTCGAGTAGGAATTCTTAGTAGTTTTACAATTAATGGGCTAGAGGAATCTCTCTTCGTGAAATGTGCAGAACGCAATATACAATGTGTCACTTACAATTCGCCATACAAACAATATAATCAGGATATTCTGAATTCTGCGAGCCCACTTTACAAATTTTCACCCAACTTGACTTTTATGATTATCGACACTAGAACCATTTTATCTTCTCTCTTTTACAACCCATATTCAGTTTCTGCTTCAGAACGTAGAGAGTATATAGATAACCGTGTTAAGGAATTGGCTAATCTGGTCAGAAATTTCACAATGAAGTCGAACTCTAAATTAGTTGTTGCCAACTTTTCCACTCCGATTTATAGTCCATATGGCATTTGTGAAACTAAAGCTGAATATGGTCTTAGAGAAATGATATTAGATTTAAATGCGAAATTATCTATTTTACTTCGCAACGAACCCTCAACATTTATTTTTAATTTCGACTCATTTGTCAGTAAATATGGAGAAATAAATGTGTTCGATTATCGTCAATTTCTTGTTGGTGATATTAAAGTCTCCCTGAGTTATATCCCCTATTTGGCAGAGGAGCTAATGGGTTTTGTTAAAGCTGATCTAGGAATAAATCGGAAATGTATAGTACTTGATCTCGATAACACTTTGTGGGGAGGTATTGTAGGAGAAGATGGATTTGAGGGAATTAAACTCTCTCCTCAACCTCCAGGGATATCCTTCGTCGAGTTCCAACGCATGATCCAAGCGCTTTACGAGCGGGGAATAATTCTTGCGATTAAT
>JBPCNB010000119.1:0-10410 GCA_051001675.1 Nitrososphaeraceae archaeon
CAGGCGAGGAGAAATAACAATTCTTTTCTAGAGCTCGTCCTTCACCGAGGACAAGAAAGCTACATGGATTACCTAGAGAAGGTAGTAGAGTTAATGAAGATATGTTTTCCCTGTATACTGAAGAAGAGATAAGAATGAAGATCTGGACAACAACAAATTGATTGTATACCTGCTCCTTCAAGTTTACTTCTCAAGTGTTGATTAATACCATACAGACTTTCCAGTGTACCGCCATCCCCCGTCATGATTTTTGACTTCTTGTCAACTTTTGTTAATAACCGCTATAATTAGCACAGTGGAAAGAGAGAAGTACGATACGATACCAAAGTTGGTAATAATATTTAATGAAGTTTGAACAATTCATAGAATATTATTCTCACTTGTGTTTGGCTTTAAATTTGTGTTATCTGAACATTACTGATAATAGGAACATATTTCTAATATTTTCCACAAATAGGTACGGTACATTACCGTCCCCTGATGGCTGCCCCCCTCCCTCCCCACTTCGTATTAGCTACTATAAGTACCGAAATGAGCTTGTTTCATCTAATGAGCACCGAACTAGAGTCTCCTAAACTCGAGCTTGACTTACAAGACAGCGAAGAAGAAGAAGCTTGGCTAATAGAGAATATGGAACAAGAAATAGAATGTCCCCGTTGTTATGACATCATGACATTATCTTCAGATTTCGATAAGTTGGGATATTTTTGTCAAGAATGCGACTTGTTGCTTGTAATGAAATAGATATTGACTTAGAAAAAAGGAGAGAAGACATTCATGGGACTAGAAACTATTCAAAGAAAAGATAATGAGATTGGGAAACATATTTTCAATGGCTATAATGAATACAAGGATTTTGAAGGGAAAAAATATACTGGTATGAGAGTGGGCGGAACCCATCAGTGGTATTACGATAAAGGCGAATGGAAAGAAAAGAAGATAACACCAGATAAATGGGAATTTACTTATGCGACCAATAAAAGGAGAGCATGGCAGGCTCCAGAGGGTTCAGGCGTCCCGGTTGGAACAGAGTATCATTGGTATCTTCTTGCTCATCAAAATGTCAGAAAACTAAATACAAATAGCTATACAACTTCAATGGAGGGCCTCAAATACAAACTAACTCACGATCGAGCTGAAAAAGGAAATGGAGCTCAACAAATTATAAGCAAAAAGAGCGACTCATACAAATACTTGAAGGGCTAATTGACCAATTGAAAGAAGGAATGGTTGAAGCGGCTAAGTAGTTCTTAAGAATTTCATTTAAACCGTTTAGGCGTGGGATCTCTTGCCTCGACTTATATTTTAGAGTCTTGAAGGAGAACTTTCTATATCATTTATTAATTATGGTAACCAAATTATACCGAGCCGAGAGGGATGAAAAAGGGACTGAATACAGCCAAGTTTGACCGATGTGTGCGCAAGGTGAAAGACAAGTTAGGGAAGAAGGCTAATCCCTATGCGGTATGTAATTCAACTATGGGTGGCAAAAGTAAGGGAAAAAGTAAAAACTCGAAAAACATGAAGTGAAGATAATATAGATTCTTTCTACGAACCTGAGTATCATCATCAAACATGACGTTGTCAATGTAGAAATTGTTTTTTATTATAATGACCACCATACAGACTGAAATAAGATGAGTGTTTGAGAATGAAGACACTGCCACAAAAAGTATTGTAAGGAAAAATGAGAGGTTTTATGTTTCAGATCAGACAGAAGGAGAGGAAGCTGAAACACATGAAAATGCTCCAGTAGAAAATCTAGCAGACGACGATGAAATTAAAGGAAGGAAAACAATACCTACTTGAGTGAGCCGCTCCTCCTTTCCTGTTGACACCTACTTATATTAATACACCCAGCTGATAGAACTTGTGAACTTGCATGATAATTAAATCTCATCCTCTAAATGGGATGTTTCTCCTCTAAGAAGAAGCACTGAAACCATCCACTAGCGCGCTTTGCAACCTCTTCTAAAGTACCTGGTTCTTCAAATAGATGCGTGGCTTTAGGAACAATTATCATCTTTTTCTTTTTTTCTATATTTGTAAGCTGTTTCAAAGCCATTTCATTTAATTCGATAACTTGCTCATCATTTTCTCCTACAATCAAAAGTGTTGGAGCAGCAATACGAATCAAGACATCTGTGCCAGCCAAATCTGGCCTACCTCCACGAGATACAATAGCATATACTCTACTAGATCTTTCAGCAGCTGCTACTAAAGCTGCTGCAACTCCTGTACTTGCACCAAAATATCCAAGCTTGAGATTTTTATATTTAGCACTTTGTAATATCCAGTCAGTTGCAGACAGAAGTCGTTTAGCAAGTAATTTAATATTAAATCTGTGCTCTCTAGTAATATTATCTATCTTTTCTTCCTCAGAAGTAAGAAGGTCGATTAGTAGAGTAGCAATGCCAGCATCATTTAGAACCTGAGCAACATACCTATTCCTAGGACTATGGCGGCTGCTCCCACTTCCATGAGCAAATATGACAATTCCTTTAATGTCTGCATTAGCAGTAGTACGAGAAGACGGTATGCTCAAGCGACCTTCAATTATATTCTGGTTATCATCTTTTATGCTTACAATCTCCTGATGTTGTGGCTTTATGTTGTCTGCGGTTGTCATAATCCTAACATTACTACCGTTGATTGATTAACTTTTCATTGTCATTAAACTGAATCTTTGTATGGTTTCAAATTAACTGTGATTGAGCCAATTTAGAGAGTCAGCTTGACTATTCTATTTTAGAAATGTAGTCGTACCAAAGACTTGGATTGGAAAAAAAGCAATAGTCACGTTAAACACAAAAGAAAATAGAATTAGAAGTTTAACGTGAGCTCCCCCAGCCTATGGGATTATTTTCAGTCAAGAGATGCCTTTCAGAAGCTAGTTTGATTCGATGAAGACTACTAATCAAAAAAGGAGTCTCCTCCAAAATAGCTATATTTTTATCTTCATCACTATCACCGCCGTCATCGCAATCATCCTCTGCCTACACGTCGTTGTTACCTTCTTCACCGTTGTTGCTGCTTTCCTCGTCACTTCAGTTTGCACCTTCTTCGCGTTCGTCATTTTCCTCCTCATTGCTGTCTTCATCCTCGTCTTCTCCTTCTGCAACACCGTCTGCGCTTCCATATACGCAACCTATGCCATCATTGTCGTTGCCATCCAACCCATGCAGGTCAGCGAGGTAAAACTCTAACATTATTGTATGGAATATCACTACAATCCAAGTCTGGTAGATGTCTCGAAATACAGACATCCGGGGTATGAAGAGTCACAATTTCCACCATTGTTATTATCTCCATTTCTATCACCACTACCTTCTTCATTAGCTTCTTCCATAATAACTTCTGTGTTTCCTGTTACGGGTAATGGCAAAAGAGTGGAAGGAGCTCCTATTACCCCTGTAACAGTTACAGTATGCCATTCAGAAAATGGAGAACTAGAAGCAGGAGTGGCAGTCCCAGTAGGGAAGGGACTAGGGTTTAGCTGTTCCTCATCAAAACAGGGTATCTTGGCTGTTAGTTTATTTTCGCTTTTCGCCTAGTTTGATTAATCGATAATCTTGTGTATAGGCAAAGTCCATTGTGAAAAGTCCTTAGAGGAAATCCGGCAAAAGAAACAACATTTTGTACTGGAGTTAGTTCAAGCACTTGGTTTGTGTGTTTGTACGCTTGACATTTGTTATTTGTATATTTTCAGTAGAGACAACTGTAAGTGTACCATTTAATGGAATTCCTATCATTTGGTACATCGATTTTAAAGCCCTGCGTGCTGCTTATTTGTTCTCCTGTATTTTATCGCCTTCAGCGGTGGTTCATGGACTGTGGTTTCCGAAGAAGACATTGCCAATAGATTGGGAAAGCCTGTTGACGAAAAGTTGACGAACGTATTGATGGTATCGTCGGTCCGTTTGACCATTTGAAACAGCCTGTCAGGATAGCAGCAAGCAAGAAAATAAGACCTAGGGCGGAAATCATACCCCCGTGACTTTTTTTTACAGGTTACTCACTAACTATAAGTTCCATTTAGGGTATGGTTATCTGTCGTCCGGAGTGGAAATATGGGACACATCCTGTAGCAAATAAGGCTTTTCTTACAAGGACAAACTGTCTGTTTTATTGTCTCTTTAGAGAGATTGTAGAACTTGAGGTGTCAGTAACGGACTTATCTTTCCTTGCTAAACGTCTACACAACATCTTAAAGGAATCCATTATATCTATCTCAATAATTCCTGGTAAATGCTGCAGATCCGATACATAATTGTTCAGCACATAGAGTTCTTGTAATCTTACTTCTATTTTAATATCACTGCTTTTGAGATCGTCTGAAGATGATCTGTTTATAACTTGTATTGAATTAGCCAAATCTCTTTGGTTGTCTTCAAGAGGATATTTGCCAGAGTGAATCGAATCTTGAACCATTTTACATAATTCAGAAACTTTCATAGATGCTTATAATTAGTTAGGACCTCAATTTATAGCAAATCATTATCATCTGTAGTTTTTTTATAGATAGACGTTTTATTCCCCTTTTTGTCTTTTAGGTAATCTTCCTTCCGGATATACCAAATATATAATAAATTAAGGCAGTAATCATACGTCTTTTTTCATCCAACCCCTGTTTTCCAAATATTCTATTAGTTTAAGCATCTGATCTATTCTTTCTTTTCCGCCTACGCTGTTTCTACACCATTCATAATGTTTCAATAGCATCTCATCTTCTTCATCTGATATGCTGCCTTTTTCTTCAATTGAATCAAAGAAGCTATCTTCTTTTCCAGTATGGTCAGTTATAAAAGCTGCATATGATTTTAGAAACCTTGCAACTGGTTCTCTTCCTAAATCATTTCCACTTTTCTTCCACCCATTTAATTCTTTTAAAAGCATTCTCACAATCCTCCTTCCGAGCTCATGTTCAATTAGAAATTTGCGAATGTCTTCTCCAAATCCATGCTTGTAATTAGTCTGTGGAAAATAAGCTTGCTCTTCTTTCCCATGATGAAATTTATCAACAAATTCTTCGATTACTACGGAAATAATTTCAATGTCTTCAAGAGGAATATTTTCATTTGAATAAAGTTTATCTGAACAAGTTTGGGCTATATCTCTCAGTCTCCTTGCTGTTATATGATCTTGCTTTAGATTTTGAGTAGACTTATTCAAAGGGTATTAGCTAACGTTATAGACGTTTAAAAATGATGAAAACCATGTTACTCCGCTTTTCTATTATCCTTCTTTGCTACTTCTTCTCTCCTCATTTCCTACTTGTTTGTGTTAGTCCTTTCAATCACTAGTCCCAATGCCTTTTCAATCTCATATGTGCTATTGTATCTTTTTCCATCTTGGAGACTTTCTTCAATAAATTGAGATGTATTTCTAGCATTTTCATCACTGATTGTAATAGACTTACCATCTGCAATGTATTCTTTAATTTGTTCTTTAGTAGCTGGAAATCTCAAGCCTTGTAGAAGGTTAGCAATTTTAGATGCTTCATTTGTATCCACAGCTTCGTTTGTAGCTGGTTCTTGTGTTATATCCCCTATACGTTCAACTGATGCGTCTGCATGCTGCTTTTCAGATTCGGAGTCATCATTAGGATCATTTGTTACATAAATCATTTTATTTTCTCTCATAATTATTAGTATCTTATTTCTGATAAGGATTATTCATAACTACAACCAGAAGTAAGATAGAAAATACTTCGCTTGGTAATACAGGTACGTTTACAGATGACTATACTCCAGAAGAAAACACTAACAATAGAGGAATCCTAGGCGTAGAATGAATGAATTATGTATACTTTATAATGAAGGAAACAATAGGCACACCCTCTAAGTATAAAAAATATTGAACATGGAAGTTTGCTTATAATGAAGGAGGCTACACAAACGAATTGGCTAATAGATGCCAAAGTCTAGTAAACAAAGCAATCCCGAATTTTGAATATCCCAAGATTGTGAGAACGTATGAAGATTCAGCTGGTGCAATTGGCTCCCAGGAGAACAACAATAAGTCTCAGAATTTAACAAATGTTGTATGATTTGATAGATAATATTTAGAAAAACATGAATTTTTTCGATCTCTTGAGATCATCTGGTAAATACTATTATACACCAAATGCTATTCTTATTTGTCAGTGAATAAGCTATGAGCCATAATAATGATCATATTGGTACTTATCTCCCAAACCTCACCAGTGATCATCCTAGTTCATCAACAATTAATCCTCTAGCTGAACCACTCCCAACTAGATATGAGTTTTACAAACGTTTGAAATTATTTCCTTGGTGGATACGCTATAATATTGGTCTTGCACATGAAGCCGTTTTAAAAGACAAAATAATTCAGCTGGGTACCGCTATGGGGTTACAAGATAAATGGCTTCAGAGAATAATAAGACATGCGGTATCTGAATTCTCAAAGAAAGGATTAGGATCTGATTATTACGGTTATCATAACATAGACCATGAATTAGAAGCTGCTTATTTTGTTTTACTTGCAGCTAACGGACAGACTGATTACAATGAAGAAGATGCAGAAGTCGTAGGAATACAGTATAAGAGCGACAAATTCAGTCAAGAAGAAATAAGATACCTATTCGTAGCTGCTCTTTTTCACGATTATGATCCCTTAAAACAATTTGATAAACCCCACGAAGACGCTGTTGAATGGTTCATAAGACATGATGAAAAAATAAAGAAGTTTATAGACGATGTAGGAATCAATATCGATATAGTAATTGCCATAATACACAGAACGGCTTATCCATATAACGGCAAGATAGCAGAGCATGCCGAAAAAAGAATGGAGGAGTTATTTACACACGCAGCGATTGATGAGAATGATTCTAAAAGAAGACAGCATTACAGAGACTTGGGATGGTTTTTATCTGTTTCAGAACGTATTGCAGGATACGCATTAGGAAACTTTGAGCATTCTATAATTCTTGCTCGTACTAATGCTCATGCTCTTGGATGGCATCCATCACGTATATACGAAGAATCTGTCAAGTACTTTAGTATTTTAAAAAAAGAAAGAAGAATGTTTGAATACGTATTACTCGGTATTCCACCTGAATATAAAAAGAACCTTTTTGATAACATGGCTACTTTCAAGGATATATGGGCGAGAGAAATAGATATTAGAGATTCAATTAGAAAAAATAAAATTGCTCTGATACCTGTAGTTGAAGAAATTGGTGAAGGTAATGCTAATGAAAATGAAAATAAAAATTACAGCCACCCTTATCCTTTAGTACAGAATACAATAGAGTCAGTATTAAAAATATTCCGAGAACTACATGTTCCAGTAGATATTAATAATGAAGCAAGATTTAGAAAGTCTCTTAATTGGAGTGGCACAATACTAGTCACTCTAAGAGTAAAAGATGCACATAAACCAGACGAAGAAGAAACTGTAGGTTATGCAAAAGGAGGACCATTAGAGAATTATCAGCTAAGACATGGAACCCATGATGAGAATTTTGGAAAAGAAAATACCGCGTATATGGAATGGCTTGGTATCAAGACAGGTTTTTGGGGAGAAAATGGCGGACATATTCTTAGATTAGAGTTTCTTAGGGAGACAAAACGAAGAGGCTATTCCTGTGTATCAGGTTATGTCCATCGAAATGTTATACAGCATAGAATAAACAGAGGTGAAAACATTGAAATTATACAAAGATACGATCCTGACAAACTTGATTATTATAGATACGATTTGAGTAGTCAGAATTATTTGACAACTCCAACTACAACAAAACCATCACTTTCACCCCAAGTGATGGCGGAGTCAATAAATTTGAGAAGACGAGAAGAGACAGAGATGGATAAGAAATACCCTATTATTGATTAGGCCATGCAACAAACGTTGTTTCATGCATGTCCTACCCTGGATATATGTGAATCTCTTTTATGATGCCTGTTTCATTTAGGACCTGTTCAAATGCATTTACAGAATCAACCGGTACTAATTGGTCCTGATCACCAAAGATATCTAGTACTAGCCAATTTATCTTAGAAATTTCGTTTGTATCATTTACTAGATTGCCGTAGTATATTACAGTCGCAGTCAATGGATTCTGTTCACTATTTAAAGCCAGTCGCAATGATTGACCTCCTCCAAAACACCATCCTAAAGAGGCTATTCTTGAATTATTGCATTTTCAAATTAAGCAAAATAACTTGATGCAGACTGTAGATTGGCAATAGCCTGTTCAGGATTATTTCTCACGGAAGATGCCAACTGTCCTGCACCATCAGGATCTGTTGCTACTTCTCCATTAGAAATTACCTGTGCGCTTGTAGTACTTCTATCTACTGATGTAATTGATGAAGCATTTGTAGTTGTATTTGTGCATATGCCTTTAATTCTTCATACAAACCAGCTAGAGGAACGAATATGGAACTAGCAATTCACTCCCAGCATGAGATATATAGAAAATAATAATTTCTCCATTGTATTATTGAATAGCAAACATATTATTTATAATCGATTGTAATTTCAGGGTCGGGGGTAAATGTTTCGCCTTGATGATTCCTCTATTACTAGGTCTGTATTACGGGAGCAATATTATGACTAGAATAATATTACATCATTTACTGTAGTAATTCTCTGGATATGAGGTAGCTAATCAACCTTGAATCGTCACAACTTGGTATATGTGTAGCAACATATTCAGGATATGCAACACAATCATTATGGATTATTATCATGGTATCGTCACATTCGGAGTTTGGGGAAGACACACAAATTTTAATTAATTCAGAGTTTGCTTCATTCACTTCTTGTGCTTGAGGAATTAATGAATTTCTCATATTTGTCATGTCTGTAGTTGTAGCATTATTCTGTACTTGTTGTGCTTCGACCACCAAAAATATTGGTTCATATTGGGATACAATTGTATTAGTGATCAACAACGTCGTTAAAACTATAATTATTGCATAAAACTGTATGTCATACAAATTGATTAAGCATATATAATCATAATCGTCTTATAAAGAATAGGAACGAGATACAATTATTACATTCTACTATATTAGAATATCTGAGCCTTTGAGATCAACGACCCAATAAGATGAGAAAAGGAAAGAAGTTGCCAAAATTTAAAAGAGCTTTCAGCGTAAAATAAGTTAGTGAAAAACCCATTTAACAGATCTGGTTATCCTTATGGAGGTAGAAGGAATACAACACCAGAAGGAGAGCCACTTGAAGGGGGAGGCTATTCTAGACCTTTGGTAAGAATAGTTGTGCCTATCATAATAGGAATTATAATTGTTTCAATAATAGCCGTCTCTAGTGTTAGAATGGTGGATGCAGGTAATAGAGGGGTATTGATTCAATTTGGAAATGTGTACACAGAGTCTTCACTCGATGAAGGACTACATTTTGTCGTACCATTTCGTGATAACATAGTCCAAATGGAAGTGAGGACTCAGAAGGTAGTGGAAGATGCCGCTTCCGCATCCAAGGATTTGCAAGATGTAAGTACTCAAGTAGCTCTAAACTACCACTTAGATCCTGATCGAGCTCAAGTAGTATATCAGCAATTAGGATTTGATTATGGTAATCGAGTGATAATACCTGCTATCCAGGAATCTGTAAAGCAAGTTACTGCCAGATTCAACGCTGAAGAGCTTATTACAAAGAGAGAGACTGTGAAAAATCAAATTGAAGAACAGATTAAAGCGAGGCTTGCTCCATATAATGTCATAGTTGATGCTCTGTCCATAACAGAGTTTGCATTCTCACAACAGTTTACTACAGCGGTAGAGGCTAAAGTAGAAGCACAGCAGAGAGCATTACAAGCTCAAAATGAATTGAGGAGAATACAGATAGAAGCACAACAAAATGAAGCGCAAGCAATTGGGGAACAAAAGGCTAATATCGCTAGAGCCGAAGGAATCAAACAAGCTAACGTGTTGCAAGCAGAGGGAGAAGCACAAGCTATAACACTAATAGACGAACAGCTAAGAAATAATCCAACCTATCTAGAATGGCTCAAAGCTACTAAATGGGATGGTGTATTACCCTTGGTGACAGGAGGAGGAGCTGGAGGTCAAGGAGTCACTCCGTTTATAGAGATTCCAACTTCTAGAATCGATGAAGGACAATCAACGACAGCAGGTAATACGACGAGTACATTCACATCTCCAGCTGCACTAACGTCTTAATCCTGTAACCTCGCAACAATAGTAGAAAAAAATATTTTGTTTTACAACAATTGAACGACAGACAGAATTGAAGGAAGTCATTAATCAGTATTTCGAGATACTGCTCTTCTATTTTATTTTATCAGAATTCAATTGTCAATATTCAAGCTAAAAACTATCTGAACTTGTTTAATAACAAAATTTTGTTCTAAAATTATAATAAAATTATTTTCGTTTAAAAGTATTAGAC
>JBPCNB010000120.1:0-3053 GCA_051001675.1 Nitrososphaeraceae archaeon
CATTTTGACTGAAAATAAGTTGCAGTCAGAAGATATAGACTGTTTATACTCGCCCATAACAATTGCTTTTCAGGATAGTGAAAGATCTTATATTGAGAAGGAATGGGATAGCGAAGTGAAAATGAAACCAATAATTTTTGATGGCAAACTTCTTCATGTAAAGAGACACGACTTTAGTCAATCCAAGTTAGTATTTGATACTTGTATGTCTAGTTTTAAAGAATGGATAGGTACCAAAAGTAATGAATTCAAAAAAATTTTTGGACGAAATAGAGTGTTCAAACCGCTTTCAGTGGGCTCGATGATAGTTACAGCTGATAACAAGTGGATTATTGGAAGAAGGTCGAAAACTTATGATTTCAAACATCAATATACTCTACTTGGTGGATATATAGATCCTGAAAAAGACATAGTCAACTCTAAACCCAATCCCTTCCATGCAATAAGAAGAGAAATAGAAGAAGAAACAGGAATAAACAAGAAGCATGATATCGGCAGTGTAATATGCTTAGGTCTAGATGGTATGACCAAGCCATACTTAGCATTTAGTACACAGTTGAAAATACCTCATTATGAACTAATGTATGGTACACCAAAGGAAAAAGAGTTTAATACGTTAGATGGGTATGAGAACGAGAAGCGATCTATTGAAAACTTTGTAACGACTAACTATAATGAACTAACCCCTCATACCCTTGCAAACATCTTGATGTCTCATAAAGTACTAAATAATAATATGAATAGCAAAAACTAGACATAGATTCAGAGATGCCTGATTTTACCTAGGGTTGCGCGTGCCATAGGCAATAATCTGATGGTAAGATATGTAAATCGAACCTCGATAAAGCAACTCTTAACAACAAGAATTTGCCTATTTTGCGATTATACTGTCCTGTCTATCTGGACTAGCCATTTAGTAGATCCAAATGTGAGAATCCCATGATGTATTTTATTATTATTGATGATTATAGCTTCGATATCCTAAATTCAAGGCTTCTCTACATTTTTTCTAATTATGAGTTGAAGACTCTATGCAGAACCTATCACCAACTACGTTTATCTCCCTCTAAGAGACCTGCACCACCATGAATTCTGTCTATGTGTTTTGATAAATCTTCCTTATCTTTAAACTTTGATTGACAGTATGGGCATTCTATCGTACCCTCGTCAGTTTTGCTAGACATTTATGAATTGAGATAGATTACCATATTAAAAACCTATAGAATGCGGTTACACGGGAATAGGCATACAACCATAGCAATGATAATACTCATCTTTAAAATAAGAGGAGCGTCAATCTCTAGTCAATTTCAGAAGTATTTACCAACGAGAACCCTACGTCGGTTAGAATATATCTAGAAAACGAAGTAAAACAGAATTACTCAAAAATCTCACAAACTTTATTGCGATTTGAGATTGAGATATCATTATGCTCTGTTATATTCTCTTGGAAAAAAATTATAGGTAACCATTTCTATAATTTCGTGATTCTTAACTATGGTCTTGCGACATAATGATAAAAGCAATAAGAAAAGTAATAAAAGACGAACGTCACAGGGGAAAAAAAAGTCCCTTCATCCACATAAACTAGGAAAGGTATTCGATGAGCACATAAAAAATGAATTTGAAAAACAGGATGTAGGAGCAACGATGAAGACAATGGTTAAGGAACCATATGTGCACCATATACCTGTACTGACCGGAGGGTTTGGATATGATGGTGTATACAACTTCTATAAGGATGAATTCATTGGCAAAATGCCTACCGATACAAGATTTGTACGCGTTTCGCGAACCATCGGTAAAGATCAGGTTGTTGACGAACTTATCCTAAGTTTTACTCATGATAGAGAGATAGAATTTATGCTTCCTGGCATACCACCTACAGGCAAGTATGTAGAGCTCCCCCATGTAGTTGTAATGAAATTTAATGGGGGCAAAATAGCACATGAACATATATACTGGGATCAGGCATCGCTGCTCGTCCAAATAGGTCTTCTTGATCCCAAACGCTTGCCTGTATCCGGAATTGAGCAAGCAAGAATGCTAACGGAAATACAAAAAGGTCTCAGGAATCATCCACGGGTATAGCAACACTACATTGCCACTTTTTCTTAAGAGTCGCGATCCATTAGGCCAACTTAATACATTGGAAATTGTTTCATCAGTAATGCCTCGGTGTGTTTGAGGGTTCACTTTTTATACTATGATAATGATCTTGTCACAGAATGGGAGCTACAGGATTCTTAGTATTTTATAGATTTAAGACAATGAGCAAAGAAGAAGCAGAAAGGGCTAAAGATAATTGGCATAGTCTGAAAAATGGGTTACCTGCTGGTATCGAGCTAGTAGGTGAGTATACTCATGCATGGGGGACGGAGTACAATGGTTTTTTATTATTTGAATCTGAAAGCGCCGATTCATTTTTAGATTGGTGGTCAAAGTTCAAAGATTCTATCA
The DNA here is from genome assembly GCA_051001675.1 of Nitrososphaeraceae archaeon. Classification (GTDB taxonomy): domain Archaea; phylum Thermoproteota; class Nitrososphaeria; order Nitrososphaerales; family Nitrososphaeraceae; genus TH5893. The sequence goes on from JBPCNB010000120.1 coordinate 2,461, forward strand.
GATGGTACGTAGAGCAAACACATACAATAGTTGCAAGGAGAAGGTAATGATAAAAGAATACAGAATTAGATGTTTTTAACTTAATAGTGGCCTGACCAAGAAGCGTAGTATCTAAAATAAAACTGTTTGAAAGGATTGCCTCTAGAATACTAATGTATCATGTCGTATGATTGTAGCTGAGGGAAAATAAATTTCGGTCCAATACCATGTAATATAGAGGATCAAGATGACAGTGTAGGAATAGCAAGTCCAGCTGGTAATTGCACAAATATCCTAAAGGGCCTATGAAACTAAGGTATAACTTAGTAGCCTTTTTTATTTTAGTGAAGACATTTACCTGAGTCTACGTCTCTGTAATTTTAAATAAATGAATAAAATATAATATCGCCGAATATTTGCGGGCAATCTTGAGGATAAACCTTCGATCTTGTTCTTTTTTTGTGTCTGTCTTGTATCTATCACGACATACAATCTTTTTCATGGATAGATACACTCACCAGTATTTCTGTCTATGATGAATATTGCTTTTGTGGGACATGTCTGAGCAGCAGCAAGTATTGCATCGAAATCTTCGGCTGTTTCTGATACAACCT
>JBPCNB010000121.1:0-10790 GCA_051001675.1 Nitrososphaeraceae archaeon
GACGTTATAATTCCTGGCCCGTATCTAAAAATTCATGATCATAAAGAACTAGCAAAGCATGCTATGGAAGGAATAGATCCCAAATTCCCAGAGAAGGTTTCGCAAGGTGACTTTCTTGTATGCGGAAGCAATTTCGGTTGTGGGTCAAGTAGGGAACATGCACCTATTGCCCTTTCACACGCGGGTATCAAAGCGATATTAGCCCCTTCCTTTGCTAGAATATTTTATCGAAATGCAGTAGATGGGGGGTACTTGCTTCCTATAGAAATTGAAGAATCAACTATGAATAGAATCGCTGACAGAGACGAGCTTGAGATCGATGTTGCTCACAATATGATTACGAACAGAACCAGGAATAACGAATCCTATAGTATGAAACCCTTTCCTGAAATAATTTCAAAGATAGTAAATGCTGGAGGATTAATAAATTTTAAATATGACGAGAAAGAAGGGGCAACTTGAGGAAATATTTAGCAAGGCGATATATGCAGATGATCCTCGTCGCTATTCCGTAAGTTATCGGGACTTTGAATCGGTCGTCCAAGTACCTCTATTGGAATTCTTAAAATTATCAGAAAATTTTGAACTTATTCCAGCGAATAGGATTATAGTTGTAAGCAAAGATGGGAACGTACTCTATATGCGATTCAGTGGGAAAAAAATCCATTAATTCCGCGGGCTAACAGATTCTTAAGTCTAGTCCCCTTTCTACCCATATGAAATTCTTTTTACAATTATTTTAAGCCCCTACGCTCTTTAATGCTATCAGAAGGGTAAGAATATTATCCGAGGAGAGAATATCTGAAGAAATTCCATCGAAGTTAGCAAACCTAAAAGTCAATGGATTTAAGTGGTGATTAAAAAAAGGAAAAAAAGATTAGGTAATTTTTCTATTTCTGTTCGCTAGGGATCCGGTCTATTAGTTGCCGCCGCCTGTGTCGCCGCCGCCTGTGTCGCCGCCTTCATCTGCTGCTGCTTCTTCATCTGCTGCTGCTTCTTCATCTGCTGCTGCGTCAACTTCGCCTTCTGCAGTAATGAACTCTAGCGGTGCATTAGCGTCTTCAGGTTGAGTTGCAAAAGCGTTTACTGTATAGGTTGCAGTAAATGGACCTTCTTCTAATGTATGAAGTGCAAGTCCATTGCCTGTAAATGGAACTGATGCTGCATTGATACCACCTGTATAAGCAGGCTGGAATAATGTCATAGCAACGTTTCCACTACCGTCAGGTAATTCTGCGGTCAATTCTGTGCCATAATCTTCTGGAATGGCTGTGCTGTTTTGTGGATCGTAATTATGTAATACCAATACTCCAACGGGTTTGCTTGCCGTATATGTCAGAACACCTGAATACACACTGCCATCATTTCGGGGTGGGAGGATAAAAGCAACATTTTCGTCGCCTTCCTCTGCCGATTGTAGCGCACTAATTCCTGAAGCAACTGTCCCTTGTCTCACGAAATTTTGATTTACAGGAGGCTCTTGTGTAGCAGCAGTTGGAGTCGATGTTGCACCTGCACCGCTTGCGTTGCCGCCAGCAGTAGCTTGGTTCTGAGTACTCGTGTCTGTCGTGGTAGTGTTGCCGTCAAAACCAGTCTGGTTTAGGGCGCTTGGACCAGTAGTCGTAGTGTTGCCACCAGTAAGTTGGTTTTGTGTAGCTGCAGTTGTTGAATTTCCTTCATGAATGGCTATTGCCTGTTGAGTAAATTGGCTTCCAGATAGCATGAACGACGCTAGAAAGATTGTCGAGATAGCGATGGTATAGATTTTAGCGTGGCTAATCTCTTTATTTTTTTGCATTGACCCACGAAGTCTAGCCAATGAAATTTATATGTTTGCCCGCTTTGCAACTATTTCCGACCAACATTTAGTCAAGCAGCACAATTATTATAAGATATTCATCGGAAGTTTGAATATATATTCATTTGTTATTCTCTGCAACTACATATCGATACTTTCTGTAAAAAAAGATATGACTATTTCAATTTATAGATCCTTTTGAAGAATCCACCCTCGCGGGTAGAACTGGTCAAGATTTTCTCTTTCTCCTACTCCAGTCGCGTACCGCCATACATCCGTTAGTTCGTCAACATGAAAAAGTTTTTGAATTTTTCTCAAAGCTTGAACTTCCATTCCTAAACCGTATTTGTGTGCCTGCGAACTTCGCGCCAGGTCGTTATTGCCTTCCCTACAAAACTTACATTTACTATCCAGACTTACAGTTTTCTTGTCTTCCGCGTTAACCGGATAGGCACTACAGGCAAGTGGTTTTTTATCATATATTCTGCACTTAAATCCCCCATGTTGCGACCTTTCCAAGCTTTCCTTTTCCAAAAAAGGGCATACATTCCCGTCAAAAGTCTTTCCCATTAATTGGTATGCGATAATCGTTTCAGGTCCATTTCTGCTTCCATTTCTTCCGATACCCAATCTAGGCAGAATCATTATCTCCAAGCCCAACTCGTCAGCATACATCTCGATTTTTTGTTTTTCATCAGGAAGTATCAAGACGCCAATTTTTCCATATTCAATACTAGGATAGTATTCACGATAAATACAACAATCAGAACACTCTGCTATACAAGAAAATTTTCTAAGCATTATTCATATCCTTTGTTTTTTCCCTCGTTACTGATGCAGCTCATTTCTATACTATCTGCAGATAGATTTGAAAAGTTCAAGAATTTGATATCATAAATGGTTTTGTGTTTTTTCAATAATTCAAGATCAAATTTCTTCTTCATGTCTCCTTCCTTCTTCTCCTTTTTGGGATTGTCCTTGTATATACCGAAACGCAGGATAACTTGTTTCTCGTATCCTATCTTAAAACGCTGATAGTTGTCTGATAGCTGCAGGTTCTTGGCAAATCCCGTGCATTCGTCGATATGCTGAGCGGTATTGTAAAGAACAAACCAATAACTATTATCCTTTCTTTCTTCTACAAACCTTAATCTAATCTCGTCGTCTGGCCACCAACGTATGCTCTTGTCCCATAATTTAGAAGCATAACTCTTATTTTCAAATATTGGAAAGACATTCATGTATACGTCATGGTATCGATACCCTATTCCGATGAAATCCTGGCGCCACAGTATAGTTTTCAATGAAGTTATTGATCTGTCTTATTGTTTTTAGGACATTTCTCTGTTTCGTATAAATCCAGTAATAAAGATCCATCTCCGACCAAAATGAAAGTACAACCAATTATTGATTACATTTTAATTATTGCTTGCCCCTATTGTTTATATGCATTCTTTCCTCCGCTAGTTCGAAGCGTAAGCATAGTTAGCAGCGGCGGAATAATCCTTACCGGGATAGGTTAGTACTTGTCCTTTTTTACCAGCTCGAGTTGTCTACGACCTACCTATCAAAAAACGATCATGTTCGCAAAGATACATTATAACAAAATAAATTAACGATTATGATAAATTTGATATTACAACTTTTCAACCGCTTCTATATGACACTCGTGTCCTCTATGTTCCTTATCTAGCATCTCAGCTTCCACTTTAGATATAGGGAACTGTCCACTATCCAAATGAGACTCTCCCTCTTTTTCCAGCACTACCTTCTTGCAACTGTCGCAAATCAACTGCTGTACTATCAACCTGCAATGTTACTCCTGTCTTATTGTCAGATGTTTGAATTGAAGTATTATTATATATTTTGTCCGATTAATAATAAATGAGGCAAAGATATCTTGGGATTAAAGGGATAAATCTATGGAAATTAATGTTTGTGCTTATTGTGGCAAAGAATTTTCCCATGAAGGTTGGCCTCATGTGGAGGGAGACTCGAATAGAGGTGTAATCAAGATTGAACAGTTTTGCTCTGAGGAACATAAATCTTATTTTTTGGGCTCTAAAGATGATAGCCCCTAAAACCAATTGAATGACAACAATATCAATAGTTAACTCCAATTATCTATCAATGCAATCTATGCTGTTATCATATGTGATTCAGAGTATATCTAAGCAATTCTGTATCTTCATGTTCATCATTTTTGAAACACTCCCCCGATTGTATTACGCACACTCCCTAAAAGCCCTCCCTTCTTCGTTTCCTTTTTCTCTACGGCTTTGAAACAATCCTTGCATAGTGGCCGTAGATTAGCTGGTCTATTGTCCTTTAAAGAACCGTTGATGTGTTCAAAGTGAGGATGATTGCTTGGACCAAACTTTTTTGAACAGTTATGGCACCTATAACGTGCTCTCTCCAATACAGTCTGCTTTATACTCAATGTCAAATGTTGGTATTTGCTCTTGTCGACATTGCTATCAGAACCGCCTCCGAAAAATGACAATTTAGAAATATAAATCTCTTCAAAACATAATATATCTTACGGTTCTTATTACCTCTGGAGTATGTTATAGTCCTATCTTGCGTATGCTATAGTTCCAAAACTTGATAAACCTTGAATATTTAACTTGTTAAATTCTACCCCTTATGAAGTATTCTGAGTGGTTTTTGAATGGTTCCTATAATGTAGTAGATTGTCTATACTCTCTTTTGCAAATTGAATATACCCATAGTCTATTTCAGTCCCTATGAAATTCACATCTAGTTGAATACAGGCCAAGGCAGTATTTCCAATTCCCATAAATGGATCATACACAAGCATTCCTTTCTTAATCCCATGCAGCTTTATACACAAATAAGGCACTCTTTCAGGAAAAATAGCAGGATGGGGTCTTTCTTTTCTAATGGTCTGATACGGTATGAACCATACATTCCCTCTGTCTCTCTTGTCCTCTTTTGAGGATTTCCATCTTCCTATGTTAGTTTTATCTTGATATGGAACCCCTATTGCGAGTTTATCTAACTTGACATCTCCATCCTTTGTAAAGTGGAAAATATATTCGTGGAAATCGTTTAGGAACCGTTCACTCATAATTGGTTTGAAATGTCCTAGGGATACGTTCTTCGATGGAGAAAAAGATCCTGTTTTTGCAAGGTCTTCTTTTTCTATAGAGATAGACTTTATCCAATGGATAGTATTTTGTAATTTATAACCGGAATCAAAGAATGCTTTGGCTACTTCCAGAGGCAAGAGTGAATCAGAGGGCGCACCAGAGACGTTAAGAAAGAATGAGGCCTCATTCTTCAAGATATTGTAACTTGTACTTGCAACCTCCGAAAGCCAGGATAAGTATTCGTTTCTTTCTTTTTTGTCGACATAGCTTCTATAGTTTTTGTTTATGTTATATGGTGGTGAAGTAACTATCACATCCACAAATATTCCATTACGGATAATTTTTTTCATAAATTGCAAACAATCTTCTTGGTAAATTTTGTTAAGCTCTATCACTTTACAAATTCAATGTCCTGTGAACTTGTACCATAACTTATAAACATGTTTTTGACTAAATATTATTGAGTAAATGGACCGGGTGGGATTCGAACCCACGACCCCCTACGTCTCCTCTGTCTGCTCTATGTCTCATAAGGCAGAACATGCAAGGCAGGTATTCTACCGGACTAAACTACCGGCCCGCTATGTGTATTTCTTGGCTTGTCATAATTAAATCTTATATTGTGCGACTTTTTTAGTTTGAACCGACCGGATTGGCATATCCCACTGGACTGATTTACGCGAGTGAACACAAAATGGCTTAATCTTATATCTCAAATCCCTTTACAAAAAATAGAAAGCCTTTTAGGAGTTTGTGTATTCAGAATGAAGTAATGTCTACTTTATTGAAAGATAGAGTATGGGTAATGCTATCTGAGGTTGCTAAAAGAGGCATTTATCCTCTGCATGCATCTAGATTGGGCGTATACAGGATGCCTGTAGAACTTACCGAACGCTCTGCTATTGCTAATGTTTTAAATGAGCTTAAAAGCTCAGGCTTTAAAACTGAAACTTACGCCGACAGAATTTATGTAACTAACAGGTGGACTGAGCATGGTACAGACTCTATCACCAGGAAAAATTTGTCTGCCGATCTATTAATCACAGTGGAAATAGTAACTGGAGAAGTAGTCGATATAATTTATCAAATAAAACCAATAGAATTTTTTGGTGATCATTACTGGGTGAAGGACTATAGGAAAAAAGCAGACGATAATGCCAAGATGATTATCGACACGATCATACGGAACACAACAATTGGCGATAAAATGATTTCGCATTATCAAAAATCACAAAAAATCTCTCTCGAAGATGCAATCAAAAAATTAGAAGATTTAACTCCTTTAGCAAAGAATCCGAAATCAAGGAGTGCAACTGCTCTTCAGCAACAACAAAAGCCAGCAGCAAGTTTGAGTGCTCCTGCAACTCCCCCGCAGCTAGAACAGCCCGTGCCGCCGAGTATTCCAGCAACAGTGGCTAATGTGGCTGGTGGCGGAGGCAGTACGACCATATCCCTTACAGGAAATGGAACTAGCTATTCAAAGATTGATGGTCCTATCGACCCTTCATTCAAGACAAAGAGACAGCCGGCTGGTACTTTCCAAGGAATTGAGGTATGGGGTCCTGTAGATCCACCAGGTCAATTAGGTATATGGGGAACTGAAGTATGTGTAGATTTTGATATTTGTGTAGCTGATGGAGCATGTATCGAAGCCTGTCCGGTTAATGTGTATGAGTGGTTAGAAACACCTGGACATCCAGCATCTGAAAAGAAGCCATTTATGATAAGGGAAAAAGATTGTATATTTTGTATGGCCTGTGAAAACGTATGCCCTCCTCAATGTGTAAAGATATTCCAGAAAGGCTAGTGCACTCGAAGTGATTTGAAGACAAATAGAAGAGAATTGGGGTAGCTTGAAGTAAACCCGAAACATGCTACATTTAGGATTACATAATAGCTCAGCATGTCGTTATTAGGACTTAATTGTAATCGGACTGATGCACTTCCGGAAATGTGCACTATATTGAATAAGCACGATGTCCAGCGTTTCCTACGATAAGATGGCGATCTCGTACGACTAAGCTCAAGTTTAATCTAGTTGCAACAGGTGGCACGTTTGACGAACTACATATAGGACACTTAGCTTTACTTTCAAGGGCATTTGAACTAGGAGATAAAGTCATCATAGGTATTTCAAGCGATGAGTTTGCATCAACAGTTAAACGCAAAATCAAACTAAATCATAATTATGAACAGAGAGTCAAGAATTTGAAAGAGATAATAAAAAAAGAATTCGGTTATGATGTCAATTACACTGTGGCAAAGCTTGATAATGAGTTCGGTCCGACAATAACCCACGGGCCTGTTGAGGCGCTTGTCGCCAGCTCTGAAACTTCACACAAGGGGAATGAAATTAACAACATAAGAAGAAAAAATGGACTAAATCCCATATCAGTCGTTGCTGTCGATATCCTAAGAGCCGAAGATGGCAGCCCCATTTCATCAACGCGCATCAGAGCCGGTGAGATAGATGCTTCAGGAAAAATATTGAAAACAACGAATAGCAAATAATAGTAATAGCAATCAGCAATTATAGTTGATTAGAAGGATTTTATTTTGAAGTAAAGAATAGAGTTGCAGAAAGAAATGTATAAAGAAGATAGCGTCGATTTTCCTCTACATACAATCTCCAAGGGTATCAGAAATCTAAAGGACGGCTTACATCCGGAGCTGCTTGCGTATTGGTATAAACGAATAGAAGATAAATCAATAGATAATGTACCATCTAACTTAAAGGACAAAATTCATTTCCGGCAAGACAGGGTTCTTTGGATGAAGTTTAAGATGGATGTTTCAAAGAGGGCGGTGCCATATGTTGTGAAAGTTATTGAAGAATATATTCCTTTGATGCCTTACTCAACTAGTCTGTACTTTAGAAAGGTACAGGAAATTCTCTCTGATGAAATAACTAAGGAACTAAGATAACAATGAACTAACTATATCGTGAGGCAAGAATTTGATCCAATTCAACCTGTGAAAAGAAGGAATTTTCTAACTGACTAAACAGATTTAACCAAAAATAGCCTTATTGGGTCGCAATCGTTACTTCGCCACTATAGTTTTTACATGTACAGTCTGAAATTGTTTTTTTCCCTGCGATTACTTCCTCCACTAGCGATTTTAATCTCCACAAATTTTTCTCATCTTTTAACGTGACACTATGCGATGATCTATCTTTCAACATAATAATTATCTCATTCTTTATTGCCCCTGCAATTTTTGAAACGTAAATTGAATTATCCTTTTGAACCGCTAATAGGCCTGCTAATTTTTCAGCTTCATAATTATCTTCACACTCAAATGTCTCAATCATCATAATGTAAAATCATTATCCCCTACAATAATTTCAAATTTCATAAGGTTCATTCTCATACATATATTTCTCGATAGAGTCTTTTGCCCTTTCCCTTCGCTTTTTCAAAGTAGAGATGAAGGACTTGGATTCCCTGGCCAAATCGCTTTTGCATTCTCCGCAAAGAAGGTTTCCGCTAATACATTTGACAAAGCGTTCGTCAGACTCTTTTTGATCGTCGAAGAAATACCTCAAATACCAGAACACCGGACATCCTAATGCATTTCCACCGTACAGTCTCTGCAATGCAACAGTAGCTTGTCCTCCTGTAAATGCACTAAACACTTTCTTTTCGATAACTTCCGGCTCATCCGTTGTAAAAATTGCTGTTTCAGGTTTCGATGAAGACATCTTCCCTCCTCGAGAGTCTAAACTAGGAAGAAACTTGCTATGGATCTGAGCTGGTTTGTAAAATCCCATTTTTTCCGCAACATCTCGAGTCATCCTCCAGTAAGGGTCCTGATCTATTGCAGCAGGTATCAATACTGGTGTAGGTTTTCCTTCTATCAGCGAGGGCAAAAAGCAAGGAGCTGCCTGTACTGGAGGAAAACCTATCATGCCTATATTCGTCGAGCTTGAAAAACCAAAGACTGCTTTTGCGGTCGAAAAAGTAATTCGTTTTGCGATTTCAAGGGCGATAGGATACAGGTGCTTGATATGTGTTGTATCTACAATGATTTTTGTATTGTCAGGATCAAATCCCACTGAGATAATGTCCAGTATATTTTCATAGGTATAGCGTCTAATCTCTTCCCTAGTTCGCTCCTGACTGTACAAAAACTTTTCGTCATCTGTTAGCTGAAACAATAGTTTAGACCCGAATTTGTCTTGTAGATATTTTGTGAACATCCAAGGCATTAAATGCCCCATATGAACCATGCCAGAAGGACCTCTTCCTGTATAAAGATAAATTTTTTCGCCACTCTCTACCTTGCGTAAGATAGAGTCTAAATCACGGTGAGAGAAAAAATAATGGAGCTTTAGCATGGGATGGACTTCTCCAGTAATCCTTTGAAACTTTTCTATTATCTCTGAGTCTATCGGTTGAGTACCAAATTCCTTTATCAGTCTATCATAATCAACATGACCCTCAACTTCCCAAGGAGTTATTCTAACAGAGTCATTTTCAAACTCGTTATTTTGCGGAATGTTTTCATTATTATCTCTATTATTATTATCGATACCACTACTCTCACTACCGTTTTGATTGTTGGATGATGCCTTCTTCATTGTCCATTATCAGGTGATATATATTAGAATGGTTAAAGGTTTAAAAAGTCTTATTCATTGAGACATTCTGCGGTTAATGCAAGACAATAAGAGCCAGCTTCACCCTATTGAAAAGTCTTTGTTAAAAACGCTGGCTAACGATCAACCAATGACTGCTGAAAATCTTTCGAGAGCGACTGGTCTAAATATAGATCAGGTAAGGAGGGGCATTGAGTGGCTAAAATATAAGAACCTAGTTTTAATAAAGGATAAATCAACTGTTAAAATATTACTCGGAAAAAATGGATTGGATGCGATAAAGAATCAATTTCCTGAAAGAAGGTTAGTCGACTCGGTAAAACAAGGATTCAATTCCATGCGCAAACTATGGAATACTGGGGTATTCAAGAATGGTGACGAACGCGGAGTTGCCTTTAGATACGCTGTACATGTCAACAAATGGTTAGATCAGCAATCACCTTCGACCGAGGGAGGAGACGCCAAGCTTGTAATATTGCCTGCGTCTGAAGAATTATCTCCAGAAGAGGTCCTATTAAGGAAAATACACACGGCATCAGTGATCTCTTTAGATCAAGTCTCTAATATGAGTCAAGAAGACTTAATGGCATTAGACTCTTTGAAGAAACGTCATTTCGTAATCGAACAAAGAGAGAAGGGCTCTGAAATTATGTTATCCGATAAAGGCAGACAATTGTTGACACAACAACTTTTAGGTAATGAACACTCAGAACCAGAAACTGACGAAAAGCGGCAAAATCAACTTACATCACAATTAATCACATCTGGAGGATGGAAGCATGTCAAGTTTAGCCCACTAGATGTGGAAGCTCCAGCTCCTTCAGTTCATGGCGGAAAAAAGCATCCACTTCAATATTTGGTCGACGAAATAAAAGAAGTTTTTGTTGGCATGGGATTTTCAGAAATTGAAGGGCCAATTATTCAGCCCAGCTTCTGGAACTTTGATGTCCTATTCACTCCCCAGGATCATCCTGCAAGAGAAATGCAAGACACATTTTATGTCCATCAAATAAGACAAACCACGATTACAGAGGATCAACAATATATCGATAATGTATCTAGCATTCACAAAAAGGGGTGGCAATATGAGTGGGACCCAGAAGAGGCAAAAAGAACAGTCTTACGTACACACACAACCCCTATAACAATAAGATACCTATCCGAGAACAACCTAGAAGACGCCAGGGTATTTACGGTTGGAAGGGTATTCAGGAATGAAAAAACTTCCTATAAACATTTAGTAGAATTCAATCAGATAGAAGGTATCGTTACCGGGCGT
>JBPCNB010000122.1:0-5423 GCA_051001675.1 Nitrososphaeraceae archaeon
AAGTTGCCCGCCCCTTATCTTTAGACTTTTCCTAATAAGCCGCTCTGGATCCACTACTCGGAGGGCATGTTTGAGTGAACCAAGTGCGAGATTTAGTGAACAGCGTGTCTGTTTATAATTTTTCAACGGTAACCCCGACAGTTATAACTTAATCCAAGTTTTCAAATATATTTGTGCACCCTCGTCGGTCAGAGACCTTTAGAAGGGCATCGTGACACCAGTGTGAACATAAGCTCACCACTCATAAAAAATACAAAAAGGCAAAACTGACAAGAATTCGTTCAACAAATTGATCTAGATATCAGATAATTGTTATTGGAACTGTGCTTTTCCATATAACCTTGGCAAGTTGTTTTCAAATTTATAGCTAAGTTATGTTCTAAATTTACTGAAACCCAATTTTTTTGTAGATTTCTTACATCAGAAATCCGACCGCCTTGTTTAGATTAACGAGCTATTCCCCTATCGATAATTATTATTGCCACGATAGGTTAATCTCTCTATTAAATTGAAAAGATAACCTCTGCGGTGTATTGGATGGTAGTGCATCTTTCGTTGAGAGGAGAACCTGGGAAACGTGGACTTATGTTCGTCTCATATTATGGCCGTTCTCGTGCATTTATTGCAAATTATCGGTCATGGAAAGTGTATCATAGCGACGGAAACATTGCTGAAATAGCTTCTTCTTTGATAAGTCATGAGACGTTGCATTTAACACTTAACAGATTCTCTCTATCCGCATCTGCTGACTTGGACAACATGTTCGGTAGGTCTAATAGCTGGGAACTTTACCCGCACGGGCTTGGAGATCTGGACAGATCGACTATTAATTCTGCTGGTTCACATAAAAACGCTGCCAAGAAATTAAAGAAGGCAAAATGGAAAAAAGGTTCAAGTGGTATACGACGCACTAATTAAAGGAATACATAATTATATCTTTTTTATAAAAAAATACCTTAATGTTCAAAATATACACTCCGCAGGATGTCAATAAGACAATACCTGACATAGAGCGCAGAATTAAACAATTATTATTCCAAAAAAATCACGTTGTCTCTCTCCAAGAGGATCTCCAGAGGATCATCGAGGCTGGCTCACCCTTTATCGAATTTTTCAATAAAAAGCAGGAACTAAATATAGCTGTGAGTGGTCTTTACAGGTCAATTGAGCAGGTTGAAGAACTTGGGGTAATGATTAAGGGTGTTGACGAAGGACTCTTGGACTTTCCATCTAAAAGGTTCGACGAGGAGGTATGGCTGTGCTGGAAGATGGGAGAAAAGGAGGTAAAGTTTTGGCATAAAAAGGATGAAGGTTTTGCTGGAAGGAAACCTCTAAGTCCCCATGGCCTGTCCAGAGTCGAAACTCAAGACGATCTTTCTGATCTAAGATAGAGTTCTTATGGAAGAGATTTTTATTGTGTTTTCACCAGCATCTACCACAAATAAGAATTTTAAACGCAGTCAATTGGGTAGATATTTTTATATTTATTTTCACCGCATCGTATAAAGGCTCCCGCTTTAGTTTAATCTAAGCAGTATTATCTGCTGTAATTCGTAAAGCTTATTACCGCATAGTCAAAATAGAAGACAGTTCACTAGGAAAGACTCCGTTTGGATATATCCTTTGCGCAAAGACGAGGGAAGCGAGTTCTAAAGCTTAAGATATTGAATACGAAACATGATCCCTTCGGTATATTTTGTAAATTATACCGTTTTCATAAGCGTCTTTTTATTTTAGAGTCTCTTGTAGGCCCGAGGAAGCTTGCAGAAATATCCGTGGTCGGTTTTGATCCCGAGCTCGTGGTGAGTTGTGATTCTTCGAAGTTATATCTCAGAAATTCCAAAGACGAACTTATTCATACCGAAGACTTATTCAATCCACTAGAACAACTTAGCCGAATTGTTCCTAAAGTGAATGACGATAGTTTCAGATACGTAGGGGGAGCAGTTGGGTTCATAAGTTATGACGCCATCCGCTACTGGGAGCGTATACCTTCAAAATATAAGAAGAGAAGAGTTTTTCCACTTATAGAATTTGGGATTTACACTGATGGGATACTCTATAACCACACTGAAAAGAATGCGTACTATTTTACGATTGGAAAATCTAGACATAATGAAATTCAAGCTGAAATTGAGAAAAATGGTCATGTTCAAACGAACACATTTTCATACTCGACTCCACGAACTGTCTTGCAAAGAAAAAAATACATAGATATGGTAAAAAAAGCCAAACATTACATTTACCAAGGTGATATTTTTCAGGTTGTATTATCTAATAACACATCTTTAAGAATCAAAGGAGACCTGTTACCTGTATATAGTAAATTGAGAGAAGTAAACCCTTCTCCATACATGTATTTTTTAAAACTTGACGACACTGCGATAATAGGATCTAGCCCTGAGATGTTGGTACGCGTTACTGGCGATCATGTGGAGACCTTCCCCATCGCTGGCACCAGACCGGCAGTTAAAAATGAGATTGAAAATGAGGCACTAGCCAAAGAGTTGCTCTCGGATGAAAAGGAAGTTGCAGAACATACTATGCTCGTAGACCTCGCTCGCAATGACTTAGGCAGGGTTTGTAAGTATGGGACGGTTAAAGTTCCTGAATTGATGTCAATAAAGAAGTTTAGTCACGTGCAACACATTGTATCGCATGTAGAAGGCTATTTAGCCACAGGCCTAGAATCATATGATGCACTTAAGGCGGTATTTCCGGCCGGAACCGTGTCCGGAGCGCCTAAAGTGAGGGCGATGGAAATAATCGATGAATTAGAACCCCAGCCGAGGGAACTGTATGCTGGTGCGGTGGGCTATTTTTCTGCAAATGGATCATGTGACTTCGCTATAACTATACGCTCGCTTATTGTCAACAAGCACAAAGCCTCGATCCAATCTGGAGCAGGAATAGTTATAGATTCCGTTCCTAGAAAGGAATGGAATGAAACACGGGATAAAGCCAATGGGATGTTATTTTCGCTCAGAGAAGCTTCCATGAAGTCAAGAAAACGGTAACAAGGTAGATTTATCTTGCGCAGACAATGGTGTGTCCGTCACTTTGGCTTATCTTCCCAAGACTAATGAGCAAATAGTGAGATTCGCCAAAATGTTAGAGATTCTAGCAAAACTGCAATTTGAATAATTTCAACATAGTCTAGGATCAACGATTTTTGCACCTATTCTGTTGTAGGAGGTCTAGCATACATGTTAGAGGGGTCGGTGTGATACTGAACTGATAGTTTTGGATCCTTTTGCCTTCCAGTAAGGATGCCTACCACCACGTCATCTTTCTTAATAGCCTCCTCCTTTCTTAGCTTTCGGATTCCGGCTGGGACAGACCCTGATGCCATTTCACAATCAAAGCCGTTTAATCCCACGATCGACATGCCGTCGCTCATTTCCTTGTCGCTAACCTCAGTTACTATTCCCTGGGTAAAGTCCAGTGCTCGAAGAGCCTTAAGAATATTCGCAGGCTTACCTATTTGAATTGCTGTCGCAGCTGTTTTGGGAACGACGCCTTTACTGTCTTTAAACGAATAGTAGCGTTCTATCATCCCGACGTCGGGACGGCCCGCATTCCAACGCAGCTTTTTTCCTTCAAAGATGCCATTTACCAACTCATATAGAGTGTTGGCTCCGCTCGAATTTACAATGACAAGTCGGGGAATTTTCTTTATCCAGCCCCAATTATACAGCTCGATCAATGACTTTCCACAGCTTGAACTATTTCCCATGGCACCTCCGGGATAAACAATCCAATCTGGCGGATTCCAATCCAAATATTCCATGATTCTATACACAATTGTCTTCTGCCCTTCTAGTCTGAATGGGTTTACGGAATTAACCGTATAACCTCCGTTTTCACGACAGTTTCTCAACGATATAGAAAGAGCATCATCGAAAGTTCCTGAAACCTGCATAACTTGTGCACCAAACTGAAAAGCCTGGCCCAACTTTCCAGGAGCAATCTCACCTTTTGGGACGTAAACGTCACACTCCATGCCCTCGTTGGCAGCATACATCGCAGCAGAAGCCGACGTGTTTCCAGTAGAAGCGCATACAAGCCTTTTTACATTCAAAATTTTTGCATGGGTAAGAGCAGTAGCCATACCATTATCTTTGAAAGACCCGCTGGGATTGTATCCTTCCGGCTGCAAGAAAAGCGTATCATGATTCATATCGGCGTATTCCGCAACCTTACTCATTTTATATGGCCTAGAAAGTCTTCCTTCTGCACCATCCAAGGATACAAGAACATTTGCACAGGATTCGAAGTCTTCTGTGTCTATTCCTGCAAAATTAATCAAATCTCGAAAGCGCCAAACCCCGCTTTCATTATATATATTTCCACCATGGTTCCTGCGTTCGAAGAATCTGGTAACTAGATTAGAGTGGGGATGATTCTTATAAACTATATCAAGCAGCCATCCACAAGAGCACTGATACCTATCATTATAAATGTCATATTCCAACCCACAGGAAACATTGACACATTTTTTGGTAGTGGAATGGTGCACAAAAACTATCGTCTACAGTTATTATTGAGCTTTTGCAATTGGGCGGAAAAAGAGATGTGAGGCTAATACACACACTGCCATTTATTCTGAAGCGCGAATTTTACGGTCGTAAAAAAGTCATATGGGATACGGCAATATTATCCTTCGAAATCCGGCAACTCACATAGAGTCTATCAAATAAACACTAAGCTATACTTTTCTTTGCTTTGTCGACCACCTTAAGGAGGTGTTGAATTACCCCGTCCATGTCTTCTTCTCTAACCTCAGGGCTCACCGAACGCTTCAAAAGGTTGTTAACTGTGCTAGAAATTTCTGAGCTAACCTCATCGAAACTGTCTACATCGCTATATCCTTGTTGATACAGGCCCCTTAATTTCCTGGCATACATCTGTGTCTGCTCGTTAAGTGCAACTGAATAAAGGTGATTATTTACCTTAATCTTATCTTTGTTCATACCCACCCTTTCCTCGAATTGGTGTTTAAAAAACTTGCCGAATTTAAAAAGCACCATATCAATTGCACAGGCAAATGACTATTTAGCGCTGTTGAAGTCGTTTTGAGACATGCTGCGGTACGCGACCCCCATGTCAATGAGTGAAAGAGTGAGGCACCTAACTATTATGACGCTTCGGAGTATTTTGAGAGAATACAGGTAAGCAAAGATCAAAATAAGGAAGTAACGGTGGATGATCCCCAGTCTCTCACTAAACGTCCTAAACTGTAAGTTGAAGGAACAGCTTGAAAATACTTCGTTGCTACTAAGGTTTATAGTCGCTGAGGATGTCCCGATACCTTGCATCCTTGTGACCAATATATCTCACATACTCACCGGATGTCAGGTCTAATGAACACTTGGAACATTTTACGCTGCCGAAATCATCGCTTAGCTCAGCTGGGCCGGGGC
>JBPCNB010000123.1:0-2329 GCA_051001675.1 Nitrososphaeraceae archaeon
ACACTTTGCAAACAAGAGACAACATATAATTCCGACAGAGATAACTAGAACACGATATACCTAAGAAGAAACAAGGCAACACCCCAACCTCTTCAATACTTGATTCACCATTAAAAGATAGCTTCTGAAGAACTTTTAACGCCACTATTATCTTTTCTTCGCTTGTGGCTTTTAGCCTACAGCCTATCGCATTAGTGTAGATTTTAATATTACTCCCCAGATCGAAGAGTATATTCCAATGAAACTAAGATGTGCGGAATGCCAATGCGCTCCGCATCAATGTGCTAAAGAAAGCTTTTCAATGTAAAAACTGTACGAAGACTGATTGTTGCTGCATTAGCTTTCATAAGCAACAAACAAATGGAAATAGACAACTTGCTTCGTTATTTAGATATCTTGGACATGTAAAAGGTCTAAACGCAGCTGCGCTTGGAATTGAAATCCTTTGTATCGCAGCAGCTGAAATAGGCGAAAATACCGGACTTTACTTGTTTGGTTTCAATCCTTTTGGTATCATAACAGCCTATGCTATGGGATATGCACTTGCTGGTTTTACTACATTCATTACGATCCTTGGTAGATACAATCTAAGTTCCTCTAAGCAGGATATGTGTAGTTGCTGTTCAGTTTTAGAACAGGACTCTAACAAGGGATTTATTCCCAATCTTAGCGTTACCTTCAGAAAATTTGCAGTTGGACTTCAAAGATTACCATCTTTATACAAACAACCTAGCCTCGGAAGTATACTAAAAACTAGTCTGGTGATTCTAGTTACTGCTGAAAGCGTTTGTATTTTAACTGCAGAAACAGTTGACCTCATTTTTTATAGGTATTCCATATTGCTTTCAGTTCCGTTAGCATTACTTGCGGGTGCATTCACTGTTGTCGCACCTATTGCCTATAGAAAACTAAAATCGAATAACCAGCAAAAATCCAAGATATATTTTTCTTGAAAATAGAAACTAAAATAACTAATAGTTCCCGTTTCTTTTTCATGTAAGACTTTTCACACAGTCTACGGAGAGGTTGGAGTTACATCATCCGACCTCCCCTGGATTGTTTTTACATTCTAACACGCGTCGAGTTTAAATGATTGCCTCTTTAACAAAAAAGCTTTAAGCTTATACGTTGTTGTTCTCTTGATACATTGTCTATGTTATTCCTAGAAAAAATATACTGTCCAGAAGAACTAAGAACACGAGCGAATAAAGCATTGCGGCCAAACGATGACATCTCTCCTGATTATGATCTTAGGTTGTTAGGAGCTTCTTCTATTAAAAAGAAACCTACCGTACGAATAAAGCTTTCAAATCTTCAAAGACAACTGTTGGTGGAGAAAGCAGAAAAAGCCTTGAGACTAAATGGAGTTATTTAGAGAGAAGTTAGCAGTTGTGTATTAGCTATTATTATTCTAACTTTGCATCTAGCCTTCTTATCAAGCCTTTGATCTCAACTGGTAATGCTGCTCTTAATGCTTCATCGTTTTGATAAGTTGCAGTCATAAAGCATACCTTAAGTCTACCGTCTATCTTTTTCATTTCATCGTATAGTTCGTGGCCATACATTTTTGGCATTCTCATGTCAAGAAGTGCCAAGTCATACAGTTCAGGCTTAAAGTTTGACAAAGCGACTTCAGGCTCGTTGAATGTATGAACTCAAATGTGCCACTAGATTCTTAACGCACCAGGGAGTAAGGTAGGACCATGGGGTACAGCTATAACTGATGAAGTGGATGCAATGGGCTTTAAATGGGAGAGGAAAGGTAGGTCAAGCAAGCATATTCCATTTGACTGGACTGGACCATAAATCCTTAGGCAGCATATTTGTTCCAGTGGCTTTAGGTGCTACTGTCTAGATGTTTCAGCGGTATTCACAATACATGATAACGTAATTTATCCTAGACTGCGATTCTCTGCGCGGGGAATAAAAAGTAAGATGCGTTATATTCAATAGAAGCTGTCACGAAAAGTAGAATAACGAGAATCAAGGCTTGGTATATGTCATTCTAGACTCTAAACAATATAAGGAGAGCCAACGTCAAGGCTGGGACAGTGTGGCTGAGTGTTGGCAAAAGTGGTGGAATACAATCGAGGTAGGTGCTGATAAAGTTAGCCGTCGGTTAATAGAACTCGCAGGGATAAAACCAGATCGCCCTAATAGACACCTATACTTTATTTCCCTTAGATGCTTATAAACTGCATTAGTATACTGTATCCCATGAGGTACAGTAATAATTACAATCAAACAATTTTATCTGCAGCAATACTATTTATTCTATGTTTTGGTCTTTTAGCACCCACCCTGAACTATATTCCTGCCGCGTACAGTC
>JBPCNB010000124.1:0-2222 GCA_051001675.1 Nitrososphaeraceae archaeon
ATGGGTGCTGCTCAGGCTATGAGGCCAACATTGACAAGCTACATGATACAAGACCAGACGCTGAAGATCCTGATAAGAATAAAGAAAAGAAAACCACTGCAGACGTCACATAGTAAAGACTTCCTCTCACCTTTATGTAGCAAGATAATATCTGGTGCGTTTACTTCTATACAAATATAACGGAATGTTTCTACTTCCTACATTATCTAGGCTGGCTATGATATCATTATGATTACTAAGGATTTGTCCTGGACGGCGTACTTTTTTATTCTAAATGCAGCTGTTCCGCTTTATCCTCCTCCTCCCTGTTTTGCATTAACTTTTTCTCTATATTGCTAAGGGATCATCTTACTGTTTACATACCTTATAGCGTCTGTAATAACAACACCATTCGTAGCTAAATCCATTTTGTATTTGTTGCAATCGTTGATAAGTGCTAACGCATGTTGTTTTGTTGTCTTATCATGGTTATAGTTTGACCATTACCATTTTCATTATCACATTTCTAGATTTATTTACAATCTCACAACAGATCTTTAACACTTGATTTATTCAAACATACAGTTTTGATATTCTTCTGGCAGTTTGTCTTGTATGTGATTGGAACCATTGGTCATAGTAAGAAGATGGGCTTTCAAATCTATCCTGTTAAACGTTTGTACACTGATCCTGTGATCCATCAATTCTTAAGGATGATCTATAGAGAAGTATACGACTCTTGACTCGTCTAGTAAACAAAGATTAAAAGATCCTTGGGCCAATCAAAACACTAATAATAGAATCTTTCAGGCTATGTCCAGTTAAGATGTTAATTAACTGAGCCTGAGAAGATAAAAGAAAGACTGCTGTTACGTATTCCTACTACGTTGGTTATTTTCAGGATAGGGATACTCCATTTGACGAGCTGTCGCCTTTCCAACCTTGGTTCCAAAAAAATGGCTTACAATATGCAGAGCCATGTCAATTCCAGCAGAAATACCTGCAGAGGTGAAGATGGGCCCGTCTGTAGTAAATCGCAGATCTTCACGTATGTAAGCATTGGGTGCGGCTTGTCGGAGGAAATCAAAAGTACGCCAATGCGAAGTAGCTTCGCGTCCATCCAATAATCTTGCTTTCCCAAGAAGACTAGAGCCACTGCATACTGAACCAATCAGTCTAGTCCTATGGGACTTGCTAGCAATCCACTTAAGAAGATTAGCGCTCTTTACCTGGGTGCGTGTACCCCAGCCACCTGGAACTATGAGTAAATCCAGCTCTGGACAGTTATCATTAGTTGCGTCTGGAGTGAAGCGTAGGCCCCCAATGGCTGAGACTTGATCCATATTCTCTGATACCAATAATAATCTAAATGGTGATGATTCTTCCTGTCTCCGTTCTTCATCCAAACGGGTTACAGCAAATACCTCAAAAGGTCCTGCAACATCTAAGACTTCTACTTGATCAAAGATTAAAATTCCAACTGTTAAAGGAAGCTGATCTTTGTTTATGCCATATGTATCTTGACTTTCCAAGCGTCTTATCTCTTTGCCTCTAAAGAATTATTATACATTTCCAGTTTATTAAAACATTTCAAATTTAGATAGATTCTTTATATGCTGGTATAGTTAAAGTTCTCTCTTACCTATAGACATGATTTGAGCCGTAGAGTTATTTGAAAACTACACCTACAAGATCCCGCCTTTTTCATCTGGTTTGGGTTTTTCTTTTCTACCAGTCAATAAATTTGAGAAGAGAGAAGAGACGAAGAGGGACAAGGAATATCCTATTAATGATTAGGCCATACTATTGCTGTTCCATATATCAGTATGCTCAGGATTCTAACAAGGGAACGCAAAACGGTTGATGCCGCCCCCTGCATTTGGTAAGAAATTTCAGGTTGGAGGAGTATTTGTCTATGATTTTGTGGCATACAGAATTGAGAAAGAGATGGCATCAGGACTTGTCAAAAGAAAAGACGACAAATAACGGATAGAGATATTTTGGCTGCATTTTTTACAAAAAAAACTGCGTGTTTTGAATACAGGACAATTACTATATCTTGCGGCCGCGCTTCTTCTATGTTGTTTGGATTAGCATAGTACTCATACACCCTTTCAACCTGTTGCATTAATTTCTGTTTGATATTGAATTGTTGTCATGCCGATGGAATCTATATGCCATTATATTAAAGCGTTAACCATCATAATGCATAGTTAGGCACAATGATAAAATGGATGGTAAGT
>JBPCNB010000125.1:0-2480 GCA_051001675.1 Nitrososphaeraceae archaeon
GTATACAATCACTCTGCTGTCGAGTTATGTCATTGGACAAAAAAATCTTTCGCAGATGAAGGGAACTGTTACAAACACAAGTTTTACGGTATTTCAACTCATAGATGCATGGAGATGACGCCCGCAGCAATGAATTGTGAAAACAGATGTATTTATTGCTGGCGACCAACAGAGTTTTATGATACGCTACAGATGCCCTCGCATCTCGTTGACGAACCTGATGTAATAGTTCACCACTTGCTAAAAGAAAGAGAACGACTCGTTTCTGGTTTCTATGGCAACAACAAAAATGACAAGAAAAAGTTAGATGAATCATTGTTGCCCGCCCATTATGCTATATCCTTGTCGGGCGAACCGACCATGTATCCGAAGTTGCCACAACTAATTAGGTATCTGAAGAGCCTCAAGGCCACCAAATCTATTTTCTTAGTAACAAACGGTCAAGAGCCAGCTATGCTTAGAAGACTTGCCGATGAAGAAGCGTTACCAACTCAGCTTTACCTCTCCATGAATGCAACCAATAGGAAGATGTTTCATTTGGTTAATAGACCACGTCACAGGGACGCTTGGGAACGGTGGTGTGAAAGCCTAGAATTTCTTGCGAGTGCATGTACCAGAACTGTCCTTAGAATGACTATGATCAAAGGCTATAATGCTGAAGGAGACTTTGTTAAAGATTTTGCCCAACTTGTTTCTCAAGCAAATCCCCACTTTGTAGAAGTGAAATCTTACATGCACATTGGTAAGTCAATAGAGCGTTTGGAAGAGAGCAATATGCTGGAGGTGAGTGAGGTAAGAATGTTTTCAGAATTCCTAGCGAATAGGCTCCCCAGATTTTCTAGGATGGATGAGAGCGAGATATCGAGAATAGTGGTGCTGCAGAATCATAGCCGCTACGTCAATCGGTATATACAAGAGTATCTTTTTTAATTGAATGTGTAATAAGTAATGATGTACCATTCTGACCTGCTATTCATCATCGTCTATTGGTAAAAATCAAATTAAACACCCCATTTGAATCTGTGTTTTTGTGCTTTTCTTTAACACTAGGACCTTTCAAAGGGTTAGGTAGAGTACTACTCTTAATATTCAGTCCTACGTCTGGCTAGGTGTTCCATCTTATAATCCTAGGAAAAATAAATATGAACTAGAAGAATGCGGGAGCCTGATATTAACTCAGTCATAGGGGATAGCCGTTAAGACAACTTCGAAGTAGGGAGAACTACAAGACAAGATTCTAAGGGAAATAGAAAGTGAAGTGCAAAATGGTCACAAATTCTATAAAGAAGTAATTAGCCTTACTTCTCCTATCGTCGCCAGTCGCTAGCAAATTATTTAGTTTTCTTTATTTTGTTTTCTTGATTATGAAGTGAAATAAATTTCCTTCTGGCCTGGTTTCTAGAACAGATTGACCCCTTTCCTCGGACCATCTTGTTATTTCAAGATCAGCGGTGTTGTCATCCGATACCAAATGGACAATCCCTCCAATTTCTATAGTCGAAACCAGCTCGTCTAACTTTGTTAGAGTAGCAGCGCATTCCACCCCGATTTCATATAATTCATAGTCAGGATACGCTACAAAGCATCGAGTATGCAAGTTCTGTATTACAGTTTTCATCTTATCATGACAATCTTGGATTGGTTGTAGGTTGACCAAATAACTATCAGGATACAATGGTTCCATTTTAGCAAACCATCCTTCGGAATAAGGAAAGTCATTTACTAATTTTGGTTTGCGACTGATATCATTATTGAGTTCGATAATTCTCCCTGTAAATGGAGCCCGGACTACTCCGAAATACTTACTGCTTTCAATCGTAGCGAGGCTTTTTCCTGCTTCCACCAGTGTTCCTACATCTTTAATCCTAATAGCAGAAAGCTTACCTGAAATGGAAGACAGCACGGACGTAATACCGATCGTGACAGCTTTGGTTGTCTTCACATCTGCCCAAACAAAATTTTCGATATCATATAAAAGACCTTCCGGAAATATACAACTTTCTATCTTCATTCAATTCCTTCATCTTGACACTTTTCTATTCCTTTATATACATTATGAGCCGGGCAGTCCCTATTCCTAATGTTCTAATTGTTGCGTGGCTGAAATATTGCTCTAGACGACCCAATGCACAATATACATCAAAACTTTTCTCCGGACAGGAGGATGGTCTACATAAGAATAGGGAATCTGTGAGGAAGAAATTTACCGAACCGGTCAAGCCACATATGAAAACTAAAAATTCGTAGTAATTGGGCTCCCATTGCCGCCGTCAGCATGCAATATTTTACTCCTTACATTTATTCTATGCATTTGCGGATGAGGTGTTGATTTGATCATCTGGCATTTGGCCTCACAATAATGTGTCTATCATATTCGGTCAGTTATGGAGAAGAAAGGAGTCAATCCTTGCTATGTAGTATGGCGAGAAAACCAGTCGCCAAATTTCTTCAGGGCCTTTGCTCGATGAGAAAAGAACTCC
>JBPCNB010000126.1:0-1071 GCA_051001675.1 Nitrososphaeraceae archaeon
ATGCATTATCTTAGACTATACGCTAAGGTTATCCTGAGCAGTTCACGGGCAAACGGCGTTTTCGAAAACATAGGATATTTGAGACATTGCTTTGCATGCGGAAACAGGACCGTGTCAAGTGCTCAGAATCTTACACAGGTATGCGAATTGTGTGCTGGAAAGTTTGCCACCGCAGGATGGCTCTGGACAGGAAAACTCTATGACAAAGATTTTGTCAGAGAAATGATTGCCAGGACTTCCTCTTCAAGTCATGATGGAAATAATAAAGCAAATGATACTGTAATAGAAGAGATCGACGATAACATTGAGAAAAATAGTAATGATAGTACTGGATATGATAAAGATATTCACAAAAACGCCATGTCTACGAAAGCACCAACTCGAAATACCAAAATACAAAAGATGCTTCAGAGATTATTTTCAAAATGTATAAGCGAACATGACGATATCCCTTACTACTTTACCTCCGACGAAATAGCTTCTAGATTAAAAATAAGTCCGCCTTCCTTGGACACAGTGATAGAAAACCTGTCCAAAGCAGGTTTTAAAGCTTCTCAGACAGGACTAAATCCAACGGCTTTCAAGACCGAAGCCAAAATCAATGAGATAATGACTTTTTTTAGAACATAAGATGCAAAGTTTCGGGCTCGGCAAATACTATTGATATGACCCGACAAGATTGGTGCTTGAGATACTGATCTGAATCCGAGAGCTAACAATAAGCTATTCGTCGGAAACTAACCAGTGAATTGAAGATTTTGGTGGTCATTGCCAGTCTAGTAGTCCACTTTGCATACAATCCTCTTAGCTCGGCTATAATGCAAGAGTGCTTGTAACGAAATTCCAAAAATCATACGCATATCAGTTTTTAAACCTCCCTGCGTGGTTCCCAGCTTGGGTTAGGCGTATGATTTAGAATAAAAATTCAGACAAGGGAGCAACTTGCACTGAAGAAGATATATAGAATTTATATTCGAAGGTATTCTTTTCTTCACAAGAAGAAAATTTGGCTAAATTAGAGGTCAGAGATATAACCAAGTACTTTAAGGGGATAGGCAGTCCGTCTAACCC
>JBPCNB010000127.1:0-2741 GCA_051001675.1 Nitrososphaeraceae archaeon
GTTTTATAGAATAATCATTGCATCTAAACAATCACTCGCAGAAATTGTATGACAAAGAAAAGATAAAAAAATTGCTATATCATAGCTTCTATTTTGTGTAATATTTTGTTGGTCTAGTACTCTGCAATTAGTCTGCCATAACTACTTGTGAGAGATAATCCTATATTTTTTAGTATCTGATCAGAATGAGAATACTCGGGAGTTAGTATTGGGGTATCAATGGAAAGCATTACCTACTAACATTGCAGTAGCAGTCGGGTATGTTTTGTCCTTATCGGACTTGTCACATACTCCTATCCTCTATAACTATGATATTTTACGTCTTCCTAATATATGAAGACTGGAACCAATTAGTTAGCAATGTTTCTAATCACATTCAGTATCCCTTCATTAGACACAAGTAAATCCGATACATTCCCCAAAACTGCACATGTCATATAAACTAACTTTTATTCAGTAGTTGTGGTGTTGCTGCTCATAGTTGATCAATGATATGATAAATCTAGGTTCGATAAGTGACAAAGCTAAATCTACGGTTACCTAATAATCGGTTCGAGGCCAATGACGTAAATTTTTATTCTTATTTTTCTCATTCATGATTTTAACAGGGCCTTGACAAAAGATGTTCAGGGTATGAGCATCAGTGCATAGAATTATTCTGATTTATTAGTTGGCTATGATAATTATTTTTCTCTTGCTTTATTTACAGATGATGCAGATACTCCGCCTTCAGTAGATGTGAGATTAGTCGTATTGCCTGTCCTTCCAGAAGACATTGTCATAGTTAGACCATCTGTAACTGAAGCGGCAGAAGTTCCTCCTGTCATTAGATCTCCAGTAGTATTACCAGATCTTTCTTCAATAGTAGAATTTGGATTTACTGAGCTTGCCGATAGTCCTCCTTTAACTTGAGCAAATACTGGATCCACAATCATTAATTCAGATGCTTTATGTGGTGGAGACATGGTAACATATAGTGATATGAATATCAACAAAAATACAGAAGCAGCAAAAATGCCTCTTTTTACACATTTGTAACTTCAAAGTCCTTTGGTTTGAAGTTCTCTATCCTGCTGTTCTGATTTCTGATGCTCCCTCAGAGCATCTATTCTATCAAAATGCTGTCCACATTCCTTACAACTTCTAATCTCGCTAGAGACAAGTGTTAAAGTATGTGCCTTTTAGTTAAAAAATATATCTAGCCTCTATTGAGCGTGTAGCGAATCGCTATTATCACAATAGAAGTAATATCTATTTACTCAGCTTCTGTTCCTTTGCTTCCTTCTCCAAAGCCTGTCTTAACATCTGCAAATGTCTTTGTCTGTCTTGTTTTATTGTGTTCCACATATCTACCAAATCCGATCTGTTTGCATTTTGGGCGTCTTTAATGTATGTACCGATTGTAGAATACAGAAAGTCTGCGTCTTTTCCAACTGCTGCTAGAATATTATATGTAGTATTCTCTAGTTGAGTTGCTTCACTTTTAGATGTTGAATCTGACATAACTTCGGTAGCACAATCAAACTAAAAAGGGTTGTATAGTATTGATATTTGCCAGTCTGCGAACGCTTTTGTCTGCCTTTGATAGGTCGGCAACATACAAGTAAAACTGTTAAATGAAATATTTTCCGTATTATATGTAGTAGAGATGGGTGAGAAATTGCAGTGAACAAATCAAAAGATTCATCACCTTCTTCACCTTCCTCTCCATCTTACTCAAAACTTAAATCGACTTATGAGAATTTTCTTAACGAATCAGCAAACCTCTTTCCTAAAGTCGATCAAAATTATTGTTAAATATGCTCCGACTCTGACTGGGAGGTCAGTGTTATGCTAAAAGTGGTTTATCCATCTGAGAAAGTAAATATTGAATCAAAAAAGGAGTGGATATATGAGAAATATCAACGTGTAGCAACTATAGAAGAAAAGAGGACCCTCAGATTCAAAGGGATACGTATGTATATTACACAACTAGAGACTATGTTAAAGGAAGATCCCGATATAGATTTCGTTACTGGTTCGGCTACACTGACACCCTCAGACGCATACTCTACTTAGACTTCGTCTCATGCCTTATATGAGCTAGACTTAACTATTCTAACCTATAGTGATCTTCGACAAATTTTGAGTCCTTATTTAGATGGACTACCCCCTGGTCAAAATCTTTTACAGATGACTTTGGAACGAGAACGTGGTCAGGGGCTATAGGACCATAATCCACCATTAAGTTTTCTGATTGAATACTTCCAACGACGCCTAATTCTCTACCATCGTTTGCCACTTATCCTTCGGTCTGGATTAATTGGAGTCGCCCTAGCATAGTATAGTTATACAGGATGCCTGAGGAAAAATCTACTGAATTTGAAGCAGATTATGATAGAGCTCGGCTCACTTGCTCACTATCTGCGATATGAGATTTCCCATTGTGTTGAAGAGCCTAACTTTTACATTGTTCGAATCGAGTGTGATCCACAGGATGGCCATCTTAAAGGATTCCGTACAAGTCCAGAATTCCAAACAATCTTTGAGTCGGTCTGCCCATTTTTTGACAACATTGAAGAAATGCGTCACTATGAGCTAACAGGATAAAACGAATAGACTGGAAGACATTAGCAGGATCTTTACTACAAATACTTAACTTTTAGTTTCACTTAACATTATAACATCAATTATGCCTAAAAATAAAGGGGAAAGGCTTACGTGATTCACTTGGGCTAAAACTGGTCTTTGATTATTCTTCA
>JBPCNB010000128.1:0-8080 GCA_051001675.1 Nitrososphaeraceae archaeon
CCTGACGGTCGCGGTGAAATTTGGTGCATTTGTTAATCTTGCCGATCCTGTATTGAAGAAAACGACCAACGCTAAAATTTTGCAAGTAGTCGAAAACCCCGCTAATAAAGATTATGAAAGAAGAGGAGTGATTAGCAAAGGCGCCCTACTTGAGACAGCATCTGGTATGGCAAGAGTAATCTCAAGGCCAGGGCAAGATGGCTGTATTAACGCAGTCCTAGTAAAGCAGTAAATTTGGAGTTCCCAATCAAATAATGCACGAGAAGTTGTTCTATACGTATCTTTTAAATAAAGTGCCTTGTTCAAAGAAACACCCAAGTTTTCAATAAGCGTACTTCACCCCGAGCCTGTGTTACTAATCGATGGTAAATTAAATAAAGAATATAGGAGATTTATTGTAGCAGCCGACCTTCATTTAGGATCTGAAACCGGCGGATTCGTTAATGGATCTAACCTGAATTCTAAGATCATATTCCAAAATACTGGTCATAAATTGATTACTTTGATAAAGTCGTCGAAGGCTGATGGAATAATTCTACTGGGAGATATCAAGTCTAATGTTTCTCGGATAACAAGACTAGAGCGTGACAGCATACCACCAGTTCTGACTTCTCTTTCGCAGTACGCAGAGGTGTATATTGTACCAGGAAATCATGACGGTCTCATACGATACATAGCACCAAAAAATGTCAATCTTATATCTTCAAGCGGGATGCTTCTCGGAGATATATTGTTTATACACGGGCATACAATGCCGTCAACTATAAGATCATCTGTGGAAAGAATCGTTATGGGTCATCTTCATCCCATTCTTCTAAAGCCAAATAATATTGTAAACGGACATAGGGTGTGGATATACATGAAGGTTCGAAAAAAGGCAATTTTTTCAGATAGTGTGGGATTGTTGGAAATAATAATAATGCCATCTTTTGATGTGGGTCCTAGTGCACCATTTGGGTACAGCCGAAGAAAGATTAATTCCCCAATACTTGACCGAGTGGTAAAGAATGGTGACATTGAAGAAATGCTATATTTGACACTCGATGGCTCGATAGTTGCCGATCTTGCGTCTTTGGGAGATATGCCATTTTAAGCGAATCTTGGCGCGAAACCTAGTAGTTAGAACTGCTTGAAATTTCTCAGTGAGTCTATAGTGGGCTCTGAAGAATTGAGCCACTCAAGAGTCTTTATGAAAGAAGTTGCACCCTCTACGGTGG
This sequence comes from Nitrososphaeraceae archaeon, assembly GCA_051001675.1. GTDB lineage: Archaea > Thermoproteota > Nitrososphaeria > Nitrososphaerales > Nitrososphaeraceae > TH5893. Next base: position 1,218 of record JBPCNB010000128.1, read on the forward strand.
TTAAGACAGGGACACCCATTTCTACAGCCTTTCTCCTTATCAAATATTCATCATAGAGCATACCGACATATTTTTCAATTGTTGAGGTAGAAGGGATATTGACTATGAAGTCAATCTTTCGCTCAAAAAGTAGATCAGCAATGTTAGGCTTTCTATCGGGCTCGCTTATCTTGTAAGCCTTTTGTACTGGTCCAAAATGGTTCAACTCAAGGAATTCAGCAGTGTGTTCTGTTGCCATAATTTGATATCCTAGCGAAGAAATGAGTGAAACCAAAGGTAGAAGTCTAAATTTATTTTTCTGCCCTCCCACACTAATTAAAGCAGATCCTGCTAATGGTAGTGAGTAACCTGCCGCCAAATACGCTTTGGAAAGTGCATCATAAAAGCTTTTTCCAAAGCAGGCAACTTCGCCAGTCGAATGCATCTCTACGCCAAGAACAATATCCGCCCCTTCTAATTGCATAAATGAAAACTGAGGAACTTTAATTCCAAAAGCCGCTGTTTTCAACCATAAATCTCTTGCCGCATCTGGAAGGTCCTTGCCAGTCATGGCTTTTGCTGCAAGGCCTATAACATTAGTCCCTATGAACTTTGAAACAAAAGGCATGGACCTTGAGGCCCTTACATTGGCCTCAATAACAAGTACCTCTTCATTCTTCACCAAATACTGAATATTAAATGGACCTACGATATTTAGGGCCTCTCCTATTCTTGCTGAATATTCCTTGATAGTTTCCAGTGTCTTTCTATCCTGCCTCCAAGGGGGAATACACATTATTGCGTCACCGGAGTGAATACCTGCGTTATCTATGTGTTCAATAATAGATCCTACGATGACACCATTATTCCCTGATACAGCATCGACCTCAACTTCTGCTGCTTCTTGGAAGAACTTGCTTATTACAACAGGATGTTCTGGGCTGATACTTGCTGCAGTCATCAAAAACTGTTCGAATTGGGATTCTGCCCAAACAACCTTCATGGCCGCGCCACTTAGAACATATGAAGGCCTAACCAGAACCGGGTATCCTACTGTTTCAGCAAATTCTTTTGCTTCCGTTATGTCAGAAAATCTTTTCCATGCTGGCTGTTTGATTTTTAGCGAATCTAATAGTCTTCCAAATTTAGCACGATCTTCTGCCCTGTCCACATTTTCGCTGCTGGTTCCGACAATCCTCACTCCGTTCTCAGATAGCTTAGTAGTAAGATTATTTGCTGTTTGTCCCCCCACACAAGTCACTATTCCAGAAGATTTTTCTCTCTCATATACGTCCAGCACCCGTTCAAAGGTTAATTCTTCAAAATAGAGGCGATCGGAAATGTCATAATCCGTTGAAACAGTTTCTGGATTGCAATTAATTACGCAAACATTTTTGATACCATTTTCTTTTAAACTCCATACCATGTTAACAGTTGCCCAATCGAATTCGACGCTGCTTCCTATCCTGTAAGGACCAGCCCCAACAACGATCGTACTCGTCTCCTTATTCTCGAATTCGACGTCATCACTATCACCATTATATGTCATATAAAGATAGTTAGTTTTGGCAGGCCATTCAGCGGCCAGTGTATCTATTTGTTTAATTGACGGTCTTATCCCAAATTTTCTTCTTAAACTTCTTACCTGTTTTTCATCAATACCCATACATCGAGCTATTTGCTTATCTGAGAAGCCGGTTTTTTTTGCCTCCATAATTAAGGATTCCTCGAATCCTGATGTGTGTAATTGATTTTCTAATTCTATGATATTATGTATGCATACTAAGAACCAAGGATCAATGTGGGATAGCTGGTTTATTCTATTAATACTGATTCCTGCTTTTAATGCTCGAACAACTGTAAACATTATGTCATCATCTGGATAGAAGAGAGACTGTTCAATTTTTTCTACTTCTTCTGGGGAGTAGATCTCATTGATGTCACCATTGGATACAAGCCCATCCTTGTCTACCTCACACATTCTAATCGCCTTCTGGATCACTTCCTCAAAATTTCTTCCTATAGCCATCACTTCTCCCACCGATTTCATTGTGCTTCCTAGCCTTCGCTTTACATGCTCAAATTTCTGAAAATCCCAACGATGCATTTTCAAAGTAATATAATCTAGAGAGGGCTCGAAGCAAGCAGTAGTAACTTTAGTTATTCTATTGATAAGTTCCGGAAGCCCATACCCGAGCCCAATCTTGGCGGCCATGTATGCAAGTGGGTAGCATGTGGCTTTACTAGCCAGTGCAGAAGATCTTGAAAGTCTGGCGTTGATTTCGATTGCACAATATTGTTCAGAAAAAGGATCCAGGCCGAACTGAATATTACATTCTCCAATAATCTTACATTCTGATGTAGCTCTCTGCGCAGCAGAACGGAGTTTATGATATTCGATATTGTTGAGTGTCTGAGATGGGGTAACTACGATATTATCTCCTGTATGAACTCTCATTGCGAGGACATTTTCCATATTGCAGACTACCGCACTGTTTCCATTATTGTCGCGCATAAGTTCGTACTCTATCTGCTTCCAGTTCCCAACGTATTTTTCAATTAATACTTGATGGACCACGCTGAGGGATAACCCACGCTGTACAATTTCTTCTAATTCGTATTCATTGTATGCAACACCACCACCTTTTCCGCCGAGCGTATAGGCAACTCTAATAATAACCGGAAAACTTATTCCCTTCGCAATTTTCTTGGCCTCGGCCAGTGAATATGCAGGCGCACTTGGCAAAACAGGAATGTCACTTTTCTGCATTGCCTCTTTGAATAGCTGCCTATCCTCGGTAATCCTAATTCCTTCTATTTGTGTCCCTAAGACTGTTATTCCATATTTACGTAATATTTCTTTGTCTTCTAGGGCCACACCGCAGTTAAGAGCAGTCTGTCCTCCGAAACCCAACATGATAGAATCTGGTCTTTCTTTTTCTATGACTTTCTGTACATATGTTACACTAATCGGCAACAAATACACTCTATCAGCAAATCTGGTGTCGGTTTGGATTGTAGCGATGTTGGGGTTAATTAATACGCTTCTGACATCATCCTCCCTCAGCGCTTTGAGACACTGTGAACCGGAGTAGTCAAACTGGCGGTCAGTGTTACTGACTTTCGCCGGCTTCTCCGATTTTAATCGCGCCGCTTCCAATAACAAGAACTTTTCTTATTGATTCATGCTTGGGCAATTTTTTCCTCCATGCAATTTGCTATCGTGATTTGTCTTAAAGGAATCCTCTCTTCTCATTTTTTTATTATTATTCTCAATCAGTTCTTTGAACCTATCAAATATGAAGGCACAGTCATATGGGCCTGGAGAGGCCTCCGGATGAAATTGAACGGCAACAATAGGCTTTTCCTTGTGTTCTATTCCTTCTACTGTTGTATCGTCAATATTTGTAAACCAAATTCTAAACCCCGTTCCTTTTAGGCTCTCCGCGCTAATTCCATACCCATGGTTCTGACTGGTGATATAGGTTTGGCCATTGTTTAAGTCCATACAAGGTTTATTCTGTGCTCTATGCCCAAACTTCAGTTTGAACGTCTTGGCGCCTGCAGCTAAAGCCAATATTTGATTTCCGAGACATATACCCAACGTAGGCGTTGATGAATCGATTAACTTGGTAGCTGTTTGGATCGTTTGGGTACACTGTGTGGGATCCCCCGGACCATTACTGATTATAACACCAGCAGGGTCGTATTTTATGATCTCCTCGAAGGGAGAATCCCAGGGTAGCAACACAGCCCTGTATCCTGAATTAATAATGTTTCTTATTATGCTGTATTTCGTTCCTGCATCTATTAGTACAATACAATCTTTCTTAATGTCTCCGTACTGACGTACGTTACTCACGGAGACTTCGGCCATAAAATTTCTGCCCTCATAATTCTCACTATGCAACAACTCTGATAATCTTAATTTGTCTGCAATACAAGTTTCAGAGACAGACATTGCTCCCATCATCACTCCCCTGATTCTCAATTTCTTGGTCAGCTCTCTTGTGTCAATTCCATAGATTCCTGGAATTCTTTCTTCATATAGCCACTGATCCAGAGTTTTAATGCATGTCCAATGACTTGCGACACTCGACAGGTTATGAATTAGAAGGCCCTTTGCCTGAATGTGTCCCGATTCGAAGTATTTTGGCAACCCGTACTGATCCTCTATCTTGTTACTAGGGACTCCGTAATTCCCGACTAGTGGATAAGTTATACATACGATTTGTCCTCTATAAGACGGATCAGTTAATGTTTCTGTATACCCTACCATGCCAGTATTAAAAACAACTTCACCTGCTGCTTCGGTAGGATATCCAAATCCAATGCCTGAAAATGAGCTGCCGTCATCGAGCATTAGTTTGGCCAGATAACCGCTATACAGTCTCTTAAGTGTCGGAATTTTTACCCCTAAAAAGAATCTTAAGTTTGGAAATTTAAGTGTTACACATTTGATACTGATGTATTAATCACTTCAATTCTTGGAGCCTTAAATTCGAACTTACAATTACTGAAACTGGTTCAAATCATAAATAGCATTAGGATTAATACCTCTTGCTATTCCTCTAAAGTCACTTCAACCAGTCAGTTGGTATATCTTGATACAAACCATTTGGCAATACTCTTCTAATTGAAATAGGGAGCGCTCTAGCATCTAATTCTAAAGATGCTAGTGAAACTGAATCTTTAATTTCGTCTGGGATTTTGATCAAAGAAGGGGCGCCCAGAGATAATTGCAACGACCTTGCTCCTGTTATCCTGGCCCTTTCAAATCTCGTAAGAGAAGGAGGTCCAACTAGAACTTGATTACCGTTATAAGTTATCTCTCTGAGTTCAAAATCAATTTCGCCGTACGTAACAACTTCGTCCTCTGGACGAGTTGACTTCTTTATCTCCTGTACTTGTTCTTGATGCTTTGCTTTACTCTCAACGATTACTTTAGCAGGGTTAGAACCCTTCTTGCCAGCGTTCTGAGGACTTTCCTTACTTTTGTTTAAGCTAGCTTTCTTGGTAGGTTTTTGTTTAGATTGTGTGGCTTTCTTATGAAGATTGGTTTTACTTGAAGGCGATTTTAATACCAAGAATAATGCAAAAGATAATAAATATCTAATTAAATGTTGCGAATTTTGCAAATACCACGAAGGTCATTTTAATTTATATTTGGTGTTATTGCTGGTACCTTGTCGGAGTGTACTCAGGTGGATGTAGGCTCAGTTTCGAGAGTTAACATAGTTCTTGAAATATCAAACAAAGGTTTTGCTGAAGGCAAAATAGTGCGTTTTTTTTCACCTTTGACAGCCGCGGGGGTTCTAAAGTCCCTGCCGGTGCAGAGAAGAGCATACAAGTTCGAGAATAGATTCGTATATATTGAAACAGAGTTAGCTTTGGGACGGGAGAAACAAAAAACTCGGTTCAAAAGGGGTGAGATAGCGTACATGACTTTTCATGGGGCCATATGTATATTTCTAAATGATACCTTCTCTACAGCCATGAATCCACTTGGGTTCGTATTATCTAATTTAGATTTGTTAGAAACGATAGCTCCAGGAGATTTGCTTAGTATAAGACAAGGATCCTAAAAGTACTAGATAGGTATAATTTTCTCTCAAGTTACAATATATCATGGTGAAGTAATAGATCCTGTCTGCTATCTAACGAGTTTGTATACCCTATGGCCGCTATATCCACCAACGCTCGTTAATACTCCTTTTGATTCTAGAGATTTTATGAAGTTGTTGGCTACTGAGATCTTCACGCCAGATGCTCTAGCGAATCCTTGAGTTGTGATTGCCTTAAGGTTTTGGAGTGTCTTTCTACCCTGAGCTTCTTCTACGAAGACGGCAAGCTTTTGTTTTTGCCTCCCCTTATCTTCTAACTTGGCGCCGTCCTCTTTCCTATCCTTCTTTGTTTGTCCAGACCCCGATGTCGTTTTGTCCGAGGAGGCACTGGATTTCTTCTTATTTGCTCCCATGTAAAAATATCGGCTGAACCATTTTATAAGTTATAGTCTTGCTGAGGGTCTTGTCAAATTGTATATTAGCATAACTAAAAATCATTCAAGCATAAACAGTACAACTTATAATATGGAAACTGGAATCTGCCAATTTAGAAAAGACTCCGTTGGTAATTCAACGGTGATTAAACTCTTAACTATTACCTTCTGATTTTCTCTTAAATAAAAAGGCACAACATTTTTCCCTAATAGATTTCTGCTAATCAGCAGGTTTGGCTCATATATCCGTCAAGATATCCTCCACTAACCGCAATTTCACCTAAAACATATCACTTTTAAATAGGTTTTAAAAATGATAGGTATGGTCATAGGTAAAGAGATTCGACTAAATCGAATTTTAAAGGAGGGAAAGATGCTCTGTATACCTATGGATCATGGAATTAGTAACGGCCCTGTTAGAGGGCTAGAGAGTCCTCACTCTTTGATTTATGAATGCGAACGTGCCGGTCTTACCTGCGTTTTGGTGAATAAAGGTATCATTAAGACCATGCCAAGACCAATAGGGATAGGCCTGATAGCCCATATGTCAGCTAGCACTTCGATAGGTTCGTCTCCAAACAAAAAAGTTTTGATGGGGAGGGTGACGGAATCCATAAGACTTGGAGCTGATGCTGTTTCCGTTCACATCAATATAGGTGCAAAAGAAGAGCCCGACATGTTGTACGACTTAGGAGTTGTGTCTGACGAATGCACCGAATGGAATGTACCGTTAATAGCGATGATGTATCCAAGAGGCGAGAATATAAAGGATCCTCACGATGTCGAAGTCGTAGCTCATGCTGCAAGAATTGGGGGTGAAGCAGGAGCCGATATAGTCAAAACAGTATATACTGGCGACATTAACTCTTTTAGAAAAGTTACCCAA
>JBPCNB010000129.1:0-8413 GCA_051001675.1 Nitrososphaeraceae archaeon
TTACATACGGACGGTGAGTTAGTCTCGGATCACAATCTTATCCAACCCTTTTCATTTTGGAGCCGCAATTAGGGGATGCAAGCCAATTTAACCGATAGGATGATAAAGCACTTAACACCATCATCGATATTCGTTTGACTACACCAACTTTAATATCATACAACAGTCTATTAAGTAATAGTCCACACTTTGATTGCATATTGGAAACTAATTGTTAGCATAAATTAAAAAGAGCATTCAGATTTGCTATGCTCTAAATTCCAATGCTTTACAAAATCTCGTTTATTTAATTCCAACTTCCTTCCCCAATTTAACATAAAGTAATTCAGAAACCTGCACCCAATTATTTCACATTCACAACAGTAGTCTGAATATTGTGAGGAATAACCATACGCTTCTCCTACAACACATTTAGAAGTCTTATGTAATTCAAAACGCCAACGCAACCAGGTCCGTGACATAAAAGTCGGAAGATTTTCTTTTTTTAACCGTGAGGCCCAAATAGGCGAAATATCTTCTAACGTTAGTTGTTGGGGTGATTCTGGTGGTGATAAAGGTAATAAATGTTCTTGCGGTTTTTGCTTCTGACAAGATCGCTCGTTAAGCATGAGCGCACCTTTCATAACATAATAGAATTTACATCTTATTATAGGATTATAGTATTTTGTCCTGAATCATAATTTACTATGTACGGATAAATAGATGCCTAGAGGATACCAAACGATGATGTACGTAGCCAGAAGAAGTATAGAATTGAAAGATATGTATCCTTATGAAGGACTAGATATAACGTGCTGCGAAGAGAGCTGCTCTTCTAATTATTATGAACCACGAAAAACACAATGAACATATTTAGTCAGCAGAATAAAGATAGACTGAATAAAGTGGGAGGACAGATTCAATAACAAGTTGAAAGAACCTTAAAGCACTATGGATCACATATATCTATTCTCTATGGTTAAATGATTAAATATTACTATAGGTTCACTTGGGATATAATTATTGAAGCAAAAAGCATGGCTATGTGATATAGGCTATATCTGCAGTTGTTTTCTGTTCCTTATCCCTTTAGGATTTCCGCGTCTGGTCTTGTATCATAAAGTTTATTGTAATTGGCTTTAACCTGCACAACATCCATGAGTGACTATAACATCTGAAACCGTTCCTAGCACATCAGGTCCTTCATCTTCTACTAGTATAGATTTACCGCCACTGGCACTAATCTAATAAATACGGTTTTAGAAGAAATATTCCTTGTGTAGATTTGAATCAGTGAATTTGTCTAGATCAAGAGGCAAACAACTTACTACGTTATACCACCTAGTTCGGATTGTTGAGACGATCTCTGTACGTTGTACGTAAAGAAGGCATACAGCTTTAACGTATAGTGGTCTTCTCGGATATTTCTTACTGTTCCCCGCCAGAGGATTATTGTATTAAGGGCTTTTAAACACAAATTTGTTTGTACCATTTCTGCATGATATCATTCATATAGAGTATTAGCGAACTCAACCGAGACTGAAAGCAGTAATCAAGGTATGTTAAGTAACATGATAAACACAATGTTTCTAAACCTGTCACTACTCGGGATTTCTTTACTATTGACCTTGTCAATAATTGTCGGATACGCTGGACAAGTTGATGCTATAGAGTGTAAAATAAATGAATCAGATTTTCCTTTCTGCAAACATCTAGAAGATGACCAAGAGCAGGAAAATGAAGAAGATAAGCCAAATGAAGATCTAGAAGATGAGCAAGGGTCGACTTCTTCTTCTTCTTCACAAGTAACAAGTTCCCCATCAGAAAATAGCAAGACTTCATCGACATCTACCCCCGGATGTGTTAGTAATACAGTTGAACTAGAAGAACCTGAGATTAGAAAAGATGGTAATACGATAACTGGAACAATTTGTGATGATGAGATAGGAGGTTCCAATGACCGTGATATCATAACTGCTCTTGCAGGTAATGATGATGTAACGGGTAAAGATGCTGATGATGTAATTTATGGAAATGATGGTGATGACAAGCTATCTGGAAATTCCGGTGATGACATTCTCCAAGGAGGTGCAGGAGACGACCAGATACTTGGGGGTGGAAGAAATGATGTTCTGGTTGCAGGAGAAGGGGATAACTTTCTTTTCGGAGGTACAGGGGATGATAAATTTTTTGGTGGTGCAGGCAACGACATCATGGAGGGTGGTTCTGGTGCTGACGAATTTAATTGTGGAGATGGTATTGATACAGTATTGGATTACAAATCTGCGCAATCTGATGTCATTACAAGCAATTGTGAGGTTATTAATTCATAAATGATATACGCCTGTGTATTGCCAACGAGGCAATAACTACTAACACCTCCATCAGCTACAAACTACAATGAGAACCACAACAAGATGATGGCGATAACATCATCATCTTTTTGATATGAGAATGACAAGACCTTCTCTTCTTTTGCATTGCCTAGAGCAAGCAGAGCACTGTGTTCATGATGACAGCCCACTATTACTTGGATGCTTTAATACGGCATTGTAACTGTGTATTAATATTTTCAAACTTGTCGCATTACAATTAGGCCGCTTTTTTTGACCATAATTCATAAATAAGATGTTTTTTGCCTCAGTTGTATGGGAAGAGGTGAGAAACAACCTGTTTACGACGATGAAACATTAGAAAAAATGAAACGCTATTACAGAATTGATAATGAGGAAGATTTATTGAAATATATAAAAGGTAATCGGCTGGTGGGGAATAGTGAAGGAGAAGAAATACCCGACGCCAAAAATGAGTAATTTAGCTAACCATCATCGAAACAACAGATTGGTTCCCAATCGGTTTAAATTGTAAATAGATTCCAGGTTCAACTCAGGATTTACCGATAAGAATACAAGATTCAGATTGGCTAAGGTTATATGCCGCCTTTGATAGCATGCAAATTATCCTTCATACGATTAATTAGATCGCTTGAGAAGTACCTCATCCTCCAACACAAATTCTTTAAGTGTAGGTCAAGATATCTTTATTATCTTAGTTATTACCGTATTCTTTTTGTTATTTCTAGCGTGGAATAAAAATGTCCTCTGAGACTATTTGAGCCATAGATATTCTCAGAGTAATAGCGATAACTGGTTTTGCTGGCGGAACATCTTTTCTCGGCATTTGGATTTCAAAAAAAGAGTGAAATTCTCAGCCGATTAGATTCTAGGATTAACCGCATTCGGAGCAGGTATTCTCATGTCGGCAGCGATTTTTTCTATAGTGGTCGAAGCAGAAGAAAGTATTGGTATTGCAGATATCGTTGCTGAAAAGAAAGGAGGAGGAGCAGGTATTCTTCTTAGAATGGGACTTGATTCGATTCTAGAATCCGTAGCTATTGGAGCCGCTGGTGGCTCTGGTCCTTATTTCGCCTTGTCACTTTTAATAGGAACACAAAATGTTTCTGAAGGCATTGCCGCCTATAAGGAAATGATGACAGGCAAAACTGCCTTTAGTGATAATCCAAAGAAAGTTCTTGCTTCTGCAGCAATAATTTCAGCGCTTCCTCGAATCTTGGGTCTAGTAGGGCTTTTCTACCTGACTGGAATGAAAGAAATTATTGCATCTATACTTGCATTGTCCGCGGGAGGTATTTTCTATATGTTGTTCTATGATATGATACCTAAAGCACACAAGGATAAAAAATGGCTACCTACATTTGGTGCTGTAGTCGGATTTATTTTAGGTTTCGGGGTCGTGAAAACAATTGGCGGCCAGTGATTTTTGTCCAGGACAATATTATAATTATGGCTAGCACATTTCCCTCTATTTGAGTTCAAGTCTTGACCTCTTTAATTCATGCGAAATATGGAATATATTGTACCAAACGAGAGCTCCAGCCATTAAAATGAAATCTGTCACATAGAATAGATCCCATAGCCATAGATTTTCTAAATTTAGCATTACAAAATCATTCACGTATCCATCATCTGCAATCGCATTAATTAGCAACGACAATGAAGAAAGAAACATGGAATTGATTGCTTATAGTCTTTCCTTAAGCTCAGGAGTATCAAAGCGGAAGGAAAGACTAAAGTCAGATCTAAAACAGGATAAGCAAGTGTAACAACTAAAGCAGCGATATCAGAATTTACTAGAAAACCCTCTGACGAAAGTAAAATGTGTACATTGTAACTAACGAAAACGAGACAAAAGATGGCCACCGTAATTGCGACTCTTAACTGAATTGATCTATATAGTGAACGGAGTATCGTAAACAAATGTAATGATAGAAATCCGTATCCTGCAAACCAAAATGCATCCGTAGTAGATACCATTTCTTGCTATTCCGTAGTCAAAGCATAGTAGGAATACAAAAGAGTGAAATCGGCACAAAACCAAGAAATAAGACCTAGTGTGAGGTACAAGTATGATTTACCGTGAACTCGTGAATTCCATAACGACATATTGCAACTATTCCCAGAGCTGAAGCAGTAATGGCAACTATATTCAATATCCAAAGAGCAGTGGAATGCTTTTTGTGTGGATCCGATAAAATTATTATAGAATTTGCGATCAGAGTTGAGATAATGATCCCTAACACCAAGGCCGCTAAAGTCGGTTTATGACCGTGGGGGGAGCTCTTACTTTCTCCTCTATAGCTAGTCAGATTTCAGTTCATAGAGACAAGAGAAACGAGTTTATAAAAGGTTTCATAACGTAATTTTAACTAACTTACAGTGACTATAATAATGGATACTTTACACATAAATCATGCTCTTTTTTATTCATATCGACTTCAATTTCACACCTGGTGTCCATTATATCGAGAGGACATTCTCACGAATACCTTGATGTAATGTTGGGATAAACCTAACGGGACTCCTGTAAATTACTCAACTTATGGAATTCCAACCTAGAACTTTGGCTATTGTTGTAGTAGTTTGGATATAACTTCAAAAAAAATACTATAGTTGGAGATTAGCACTAGCCTTTGTGCGAAGATACACGAAAGGCAAAAGAAATGACTGAATCTAACAATTTGTTAACTTAGAATTCTTCTGCTATCGATGATTTCCTTCTTGCGTACAAGAAGTCAATGGCCACACACATTGTTAACCACGAGATTAAGAAACAATGAATAGTTAATTGTATTTTGAGGAGCTTACGAGGTACAAAACCGTGATACATTTCCTTAGGTATTGTCCAGGGCTAGCAGGGAAATGGAGATTTGCTTGAAGCAGTCAAAATAGACATATCTAGTATAGCATGAAAATGACAGACACGACTACAGGACGGTGAAGCTATATGGCGATTACAATTATCCAAGCTTTGTAATCAGTATATGAAATGTTATTGCAATAGTGACTCAAGTTGGCAATATTGTATTAAAAAGGGGCCCGCCTGTCTTTTTAAGATCAGATAAAAGAAAAGACTCCAAAACTCATAGCCTATTGGCATTGCTCGTATGGGCCATTCTTGCCATAGTGAAAGGGAACTGAGTGTGAACTTTAGAGTCTACTACGAGGAAGAACTCATTTTATAGAGATTTCCTTCTCCTGTTTCTCTATCATGAGTCAGAATATAGAGGAGGCCATCTGGACCTGTCTCTATATCAGCTATTCCACCAAACCCTGTTCCCAAAACTACAGAAGAAGACTCATCATCTGTATCTGCTACGAGGTCAGAGAGGCCTGGCTGACTCTGTGTATTAAACTGTAATCCATTTCTGTTTTGGTTAACTTCAAAGAAATACAAGTTTCCTTGTGTGATATCTCCTGCGAAAATGTTATTGGCATACTTAGGTCCGAGATTCTCTGAATTGAGAAACTCTATATCGGTAATTCCAAATGACTCTACCCAACTAAATACGGGATCATAGTATTTAGATCCAGGAAGCTGTACCAAATTCTCTTCTGAAATTCCACTTCTAGATATTGGACCCATCACAGCTTTCCAACCGCTATTGAATCCCGGATCGACTATGTTAACCTCATCGTAGCTGTCCTCTCCATTTTCGGTGTCCCACAAGGTGCCTGTTTCTGGATCGAATGCAAGGCCAAAACTGTTTCTCACACCATAGGCAAAATACCTATCCACTGTATCGCCCTGAAATGGGTTGCCGTTAGCTGCCGACCCATCTTCTGGATTTATCCTAAATATCACCCCGGTATCATCAGGAGCGGGGCCGTCCTGGATATTTTGGAGTTGTCCTTCCCTCTGCATTTCGCCTACAACTACATAAAGATAACCATCCGATCCCATCACCATTTTGCCTCCTTGATGATTAGTACCTGGTCCTGAAGGGAGATCCAAAAGCAACGTAGGGTTAATTAGTGATTGTCCGTCCCACTGGTATTTATAAACTCTATTTCTTAAGTCCTCTTCTCCTTGCTCGGTAAAATAGAGATAAACTGTTGCAGACTGAGCATTTGCTGTTGACGACGATGCAGTATTGTTTTCGGCTCTTGAAATGGCAATACCAAGCAAACCCCGCTCATTCTTACTATCAACAGGAACCTGCAATACAGGTGCGTCTTGCATAACACCATTAGAAACGAGTCTGACTGCTCCTTCCTTCTCTAAAATCAAAATATTATTGTCGTCGAGAAATGCCATGCTGGTAGGGAAAGATATGCCTCCAGTGATGACTTCAGCTCGTAATGTAGGATCCCTAATGGCTGCCTGTGCATGTGCTGTTTGAATAGGGGGACTATATATGATCAAGGCATTTACGACGAGAGAAATTACTACAGATATTGCTAGCAATCTTGACATATTCCTTATTTTCATCAAGGCAAGCAATAAACTGGTACCCCGTTATTAAACGCTATGTTTTCTGTGTATTACATAGCAATACAACGACAGTAGGAATTCCGAAATAGCCATTCGAAACTTAATAACGTATCAAAATGATTTCTCATTGAAAACTGATGGTCCCATTTGGTAATAGAGTAAATTCAGTGTAATACAACCATTCTTGCGACCGTCAAGCTTTAGATGGGACAGTAGTGCATGTGGTCTTTTTTGTCAGTCTTTCTTGATTCCATAAGACATTCACCCGAAGCTCAACCTAACAAACCGAACAAGAATGGATCCTTCAACAACTCAATTTTATTATCAAGGGTACAGATTTTTTAGATCTTGAATAAACACCAGGGTGTCTAGCACACAATAATTTTCTAGGTATAATTGGAATTATTTCTTCTCCTTAGTTTCATTTCACTAAGTTTAATTCCATTGTCACTATATATTCTTAATAATATAATAACTGCCACTGCCGAGACAATTCCAGCCGCTAATGCGCCGCTAATAATTGCAGATAAAAGATTAGAATAAGACGACCCACCAATTGACGATTTGATTTTTGACAATTCGTTTATAATTTGATGGTTATATTCCTCAATGGATTTGGCGGTATCATTTACATTTCTTGTTGTTGTCACGCCATCAATAACTGCCGGTAAAACGGAAGACCCACCAATTGACGATTTGATTTTTACCAATTCGTTTATAATTTGATTGTTATATTCCTCAATGGATTTGGCGGTATCATTTACATCATTTCTCGTTGTATATTCTTGAAATAAAGTTTCAATCTTTTCTAATCTCTTGACAATATCGACATCTGTAGGGTTTTGAAATTGCAATAGTATAGTCTCGTTATCAGCGACGGTCCTCGCGTTATTGGCTATGCTGGGCTGTTGAGTGGGATCCATTGTGATTACTGTAGGACTATTAGTATTTCCATTTGCACTTGTCGGTTCAGGTTCGTTTTGCACTTGTTCATTCTTCTGATTTTGATTGTACGCAGCTATATCCGAACTATCTATCGAATTTGATTGACTGACTGGCGTTCCTCCATTAGTTTGGTTGTTAGGAGCTATTATTATTCTAGACGTAGAAGAGTTGTTAAGAACCGGAAGAATTGTTTCACTCAGGAGTTTATCTATATTGTTAGTGGCCAACCCCCTCACTGTTTTATCTATTGCATCACTAGTAGTGCTACTGAAGTTAACGTTGGATACAGTTGATGGATGCTGACCACTAGTAGCTTCACAATTCATAAACAAAAATACACTTACAATAAGAACGAATGAAGGATAATAAAAGACAGGTTTCGTGTCTTTCACGGATTTATTCAGCGTCTGTATTCTATTAAGCCTCTTAGTTCAATATATGAATGACCAGAGATAATAAAAGTTGACTTTGTCAAATTTTGTCAGACCGACCTTCTTCATCCCCCCCGATTAGATTTTGCAGCCATTATAGATGTTACCGCTGATAAGGGAAAATCAACAGAAGGGGAGAACAATATATCGAGATTCGATGTATGGTCTTGATCACTATTTTTGAATAGATTCTTAATCTTAGGGTTAAGACTGTGGGTGAACAGATTGTATTACATTTCGAGTTGCTATGAGTATACTTTAGAGTT
>JBPCNB010000130.1:0-2837 GCA_051001675.1 Nitrososphaeraceae archaeon
TATGGTTCGACAAGGGCCTGGTTAATAATACCAAGAATTGTCCCTGCAATAGCACCTGACAGGAGTGTTATAATGACAAAAGCAATGGCCTTCAAACTATTCAATTGCACCTGTTTGGAGAATAAAATTATGCATTTATTTATCTTAAACCTAGTGACACGGGAATCCGGCTGAATGTCTCATATCATGATAAAATTCATGCATCCATTGTGTATCAAAAGCCTCTTGTCCTTGAACAATATTGAAAAGATGGCCTTGATCATATCCGACAACAAAAATTCCCATTATCAGAATCCCTAACAGTATGCCTATCGCTATTCTGGGAGATACATCCATATCTCTAGTCAGAAGTATTCGTGGAGACGACATTTTGGTAGCAAATCATACTTATAATACTGTTATATAAAGTGTAGGCTGGTTTATCCAACTTACTACACGCCAAACTTTCTGCTTAAGGTAGCAAACGACACAATTAAATCCCATCTTTTCATAATAAATCACAAAATCCAGATGCATACCTACGTTAGGAGTCTTCAAAAAATTTGCAGCAATTACGCTCCCAGTAGAGTTATTTCCTTTAATATGGTGCACGTTTTCAAGACTCTGCAACTCATAAAAAGTAGGGGCCATATAAGTAGAGAACTTTTGTCCAAGGAACTAGGACTTGGTGAGGGTTCTATTAGAACTCTTATGAGACATCTTCAAATGAACAATATGATAAAAGCCACTAATGCTGGAACAACAATGACACAAAAAGGTGAAGCACTATTCTCAGAGTTGCTTTCCTCTATTCCTGCAGAAATGAGCCTTCCTAAATGCTCTATAGCATTAGGGAAATTCAACTATGTATTAATACTGAAGCAACATAGCCACGCAATAAAATCAGGTATAGAGCAAAGAGATGCCGCTATAAAAATAGGTGCAAAGGGTGCTACAACATTGTTATTCAAAGAACACAAGTTTGTAATGCCATCTAATACAAATTATGATACATTACAAAATGAGCCAGAAATATCCAAACTATTAACCAGAAGCCTGAATCCAGAAGATGGGGATACGATAATTATTGGCAGTGATGATATGCATAAAAAAAGATCAGAAATTGCTGCAAAAAGTGCCGCTCTCTTAACTATATTGAATCATGAAAAACACAATAAATCATGATAGTTAGTCAACATTGCAGTCAATATGATAACAACCTTCTCCATTACTTATGACGTCTTGACAGTAAGAAAAACTACCGGAACACCTTAGGCATAATATGCCTAAGGTATAAATCTTCTGTCAATCTGCAAGTTTAATTCCTTTCTTCCATGATGTTTTTCAAATTCTTCAAATCTTGTTCGACCATACTCACATCTTGAGCAAACTTTTCTTCTGACATATCTGTTGTATAAAACAAAGTAAATATCACTTCACTTCCATTAATACCGTTTTGCACAACACGCATTGGAACATACACTTCTACTCCTAAAGAGGATAGATTCACATAATGATCCAAAACTCCAAAATCGTTTCTCTGGGCAAGACCTACTTTTGCCAATCCTTGTGGAGTCTCTGCAATCCACTCACCCTTAACTTGCTTGATTGATTGAAAAGCCTTGCTAGCCCATTTGGGGAGATTCTCAAGGTTAAAGATGAATTCATAAACTGTTCTTGGGTCACGGTTGATTGAGACAGTTACTGATCTTGATTTTAATAATCCCATAGTTTTGATATTCCTATCTATATCCTTAATAATAAAAACTACTATAATACAGATAAATTTTGTGCGCTCCTCCATACTAACAAATATCTTCCAACTCTAAGAATGATGCTGGATTCATTCAAATTCCTATCGTCAGCCACTTTCAGTTAATACTCTGCTATACCATTCTCAAAAGAAATGTTATGTCTACCCAAGGCAGGAGAAAGATTTTAGATAAGAGTCAAATGAACCTGATGGAATGAAGAACAATTAAGAATAATAAAAATGTTCTACAGTGAAAAACTTTTTGGGGCTTAGGCTCAGTCTAACTTAAATTGGTTCTATTTTGATTAGTTCTCAGGATAAGGTTAGGATGCCATAATGGAAGTTAAGCACACCAAAAAGTTTGTCCCCTGTAAAAGTTGCGGATATGCTAATCCATCAGAGTCACCTTTTGAATTCCTGATTTCGTGGAAACGTAATTACTGTCGGAGTTGTAATAGCAAACTTGAATCGTTGTCAACCTTAGATTCGGATTGGGATTCAGATAGGACAATACCAATTAAGGATTATGCTAAATATATGGTTACTATATATATTATAATACTTGCGGTAGGGGTGTGTGGAATATCATTGTATTTTCTTGGTTTTGAATTAAAATTAGATAAGATCGTTTTTCAGGTGCTTATAGAAGTTATGGCTGTATTTTTTGGCTTTAAAATTCTGGGAATCTTCTATTATCTTGGAAAGATGGATAATCAAAAGCGGGAATTCTTACAACTTGGTGGGCGCCTGCAACAAAGTATTGAAAATGGAGTGGAATTAGAAAAAGGTGGTAAGGAACGGTCTCTAAAAGATGTATCAACCATGATTGAGGCAGCAGTTAAAAGGTATGACAGTTTTGAAAGACAACTTGACACATGGATTAAATTGACAATTATAATGTATGGAATTGGTATCTCACTTGCTGTATTTGCTTTAGTTCTCTATTCATTCAATATTTCACACCATATGATTTTCTTCACGAATATTATAGTTCTCATTGTGATATTTGTTTCGTTTAACAAAGTCTGGAATCAAATCCGTGTATCACTAAGGAAAATTGAGACTCTTTCTATTAATCTTCATAGTTTCCATGTGGGCTCTAAAT
>JBPCNB010000131.1:0-2111 GCA_051001675.1 Nitrososphaeraceae archaeon
ACCAAAAAAACCTTGAGTGCCTGCAACGTTTTCGAACTTCGGTAATCCATGCGCGATAAACGTGATTCCAGCCGGAATCCTTATTGGAAGAGGTCCAAACATAGACAACTTTTTTGATTCCATATCGTTGAAGTAAAATAAACTGTGACTCTGATTAAATAGGTTACAGTACAGGTATCCTTCTTTTTTCCTATGATCAATAAGACTTGTGTTCCTTTTTTGCGTTTTCTGTTTCATATACACACCCTGCCATGCAAGAGCATAAACTATATCCCCACAAGCACAGATCAATTAAAATTTCTCCAGGAACAGGAGATATCAACTTATGAGTCGTGCAATAACAGTTATTGTAATAATAACTTTCGTGCTATCTATAGCCACTAGTTCAGGACTCCTTCAATTTGCTAGTGCATTTGTAAACATCGTATTACCTTCTAAAGGCGAACCTGTTCCAGCAGGGTCAAGTCTGGAAATATCAGGAACATCAGACGATAATGTTCAAACCAATTGTAAAATCCAAGTCATTGTAAATGACAAACGGCCTTATCAAGAAACCACCACTGTCGGTCCAGGGGATTATTCGAAGTGGATTTTCATCGTAACTCCTCAATATGGTGAGATAGATGAGGGTATAAACAAGATCACCTCCAAAGCTATATGTGATGCTGCGCATGAGCCATTTCTAGTACTAGATCCCGTCACCAAGCAGTACGTAAAACATTATAGCATAAATGTGACAGGAGTGCCTGCCGGAACAGGACTAGATTCAGAAGAGCCTTTTGTACTTCCAGCACCTGGAGAAGATTTGGGAAATGGCGGAGAAGAGGGAACTGAAGGGGATGCGGAAGGAGATGGAGAATCTACATCAGATGATTCATTATTTGGGTAAGTCAGAATAGGGTACCTACAGATCATGTTCTGCGTACATAAAAGCTAAGACTACTTCAGACTCTAGATCATCAGGCCCTTTTCATTATCACTTTTTATTCCAAGTGCAGAGAATCGTAGTCCATGATAAATTGTGATGTCTCGTTATTTCAAATACGTTTCCAACCAGCAACGAGTACCGAAACGGAAAGAGTATTGGCGTTGGCATCAAACACGACAAATACATCCACCGGTACAAGTCATTGAGAAATACCTCTTCCTACTCGATTAGAAGCCCTTTGTTGAGTCAGGCAAGACTTAGCAACAATATGATCGAGTAGGAAGTTTTTTTATTATACTATATTATGCTGGGAGTCTACAAGCTTCGCTGGTTCAGCAGCATTCTCCGACCTTGTTCTCTAAACATAGAATCGTCAATTAGGATAAATAAGGACTGATATTGCACTAAGTCAACAACTAGGGAATTCAAATGATCACAAAAGAATATGGTAAGATAGAGCATAATAGCATGGCTCTAAAGAAACCGTTTGTAAGAATTGGCTTTATCTCTGCTGCAGCCTTATTATTGGTATTTCTATCTACATCAGAGCCACAATCTAACTCAACTACGACAGTATTTGCACAAGAACAAAAAAATAATACTAACGCCTCGACATCGACCACAAGCCCGGAGCTAAATTCTACACAAGTTGATTTTGTATCCAATATGGAACAGATAAGGGTCATCTTAACGCTGCAGTGATGAATAAAGAAGCTGGAAATAATACACTTGCAAAAGCACACACCCTACATCCAATAGCAGAGATATATTCGAGTATAGAACCTCAGATATCTAATTCTAATGCGACTTTGAATGACACTCTCTCAACAAATCTCAACCAACTCTCACAAATAGTTAACACGTCTTCTGCAGAGGAATTTGAAAGTCAGAGTAAGAAAATCAGTGGACTATTGAACCAGACAGTACAACAAGTTATTCCTAGTGAAACTGCAAGTAATAGCACATTCAAACTCGGTGTTGTATCTGATTTGCTGTCAATAGCTGGAGTAGAGTATGGTGAAGCAGTAGAAAATGGTACGATAACAGAAATAGTAGAATATCAAGATGGACAAGCCTTTATTGCAAGAGCACAGGATGTGTTCGCGCAAGCGTCTTCTGCTATTCCCCAAGAAATGAATCCTGAAGTTGAAGAAACAAAACAATTCTTCTCCGACCTTAATAC
>JBPCNB010000132.1:0-1401 GCA_051001675.1 Nitrososphaeraceae archaeon
GTCTATGACCCAAATTATGTTAAGAGGGATGATCTTAATTTGTAGCTGCGTTCTATTTTGTATAATGGCTATATCATTTGGATTTTGCCTGGAATGGTCTTATTTCCTATCCATACTGTGACCAAAAAAAGCAATAATGTGGCTGCACTGCAATTAAATGGTAGTATTTGAACATAATTTGGGATGTAATTACAAAAAATTCACACCGTTTAAATACTATTATGTATAAAAGTTAATGAATGTTTGACGTACATTATAGTTCTACTACTACTAGTACTAGTTACGAACCCAGAGTTTGTGCTTATTTAACCGAATCGGAGCCGTATGTAATTTGTGTATTAAATAATGGGGTAGTAGTTACTAGTTGTTAGGAAAACGCATTTCGATAATAATCGGTTCACTTTTCATTTTTGCTCTTCTTTCTTCAAGTATATTATCAGCATCTAGCAATTTTTATGTCACGGCTGCACTTGAACGGAACTCTCAAGGACCCATCACATTATTTTCCATTAGCCTCCTGCCTCCAGCTATAGCGATTATAGATGAGGGAAAAACAGCCAGCTACAAGGTACAAGTCGCCAGGGGAAACGAAGCAGGGCAATTTTCAGTGGCACTTTCTACTGCTAGCGGCACAGTAGCTCTTGACAAATTGAGAACATTTAGTCCTACTTATGTAATGAATTTTGAGGAAGGTGAGAGAATTAAGAATGCTACATTGATAGTCCAAACTGCTCGTTCGTTGGATCCTGGCACTTACAAGTTCCAGATAAAGGCAGCAGCAGCTTCACCTACAGCAATCGATCAAGGAGCAACTGAAACAGCAACCCTGGTAATTTCAAATTCCAAATCAAAGAAAGTTCAATCTCAATCGGAGCAAACAGGTAATGTTCGTATCGATAATAATAACAACCAAAAACAACCACAGGATCATACCAGTCCTGTAGTGGAACCTGAAAAAACTAACATCACGCCCAATCATGCTCCAGTCGCAAAGGCGGGACAAGATAAGATTGTAAATGCAGGAGCACGTGTGGTACTGGATGGTAGAGCAAGTACTGATCCTGACGAAAAAGATACTCTGTCGTATTCATGGGAACAGACAAGTCCTTCCCAACCCGAAGTCAGCCTGGCTAATTCTAAGGCCGCAGTCGCTTCTTTTGCGGCAGTAGGCACCGATAATAAAAATAACAAAAACGGCATAACAGAATTCACATTCAAGCTCACAGTCCGTGATGATAGAGCCGGTCTGGCTAGCGACACAGTCAAAGTAATGGTGAGAAACGACACGACGATAAACGAGGTAGGCCCTACTCAACATCCAAATCAGAGCCAAAATAATGATAATCAAGGCAAAGAGACAGAACAGCAGCAACGACAACAACCAAAGGACAATCCGATCGG
>JBPCNB010000133.1:0-2193 GCA_051001675.1 Nitrososphaeraceae archaeon
CGGCTATACCGTGCAAATGGATGAATTCTCCCGGACCTGAACCTACCGAGCCCCACTGAGCGATAAAATTACCATTGGTGTCAAACTTCTGGATCCGGTTGTTGCGTAGGTCAGTTACATACGCATCGCCGACTGAGTCAAAGGCAATTCCCCAGGGTCTATTAAACTGCCCTGTTTCGCTTCCCCTATTACCCCACATGGTAATGAAGCTCCCATTGTTATCAAACTTCTGGATACGATTGTTACCATAATCTACGACGTATACATTGTCAAAATTATCGATGCTAATGTCTTCTATTCTTAATGAAAAATCCCCTTTGCCTTTGCCATTAGATCCCCATTTGGTTATGAAATTTCCTTCGCTATCAAACTTCTGGATCTGTTGTTTTTCCTCATCAGATACATAGACATTTCCCGATGAGTCGACTGCTATACCATGAGGATGCAGAAATTGGCCATCACCGTAACCTTTTGTCCCCCAACTCTTCAGAAGATTTCCGTTTACATCAAATTTTTTAATTCTATGAAAATTACATAGACTCATATTGCTATCGTCAACCTCGTCATTGTTATCTTCCTGCGCTATTGTATTTGAGAAAACCAATGAAAGGATGATCATAGACAATAGAAGGAAATGAGAAGGAAGTTCCTTATCCATAAGATTCTCCCAGCTGTCGGGTATACATGTATTACGCCAATTGCCTGCGTAATTGAATTATTCAGTCGTTCTGTCCGTAGACTAATCATGTTCACATTCACATTCACCTAAACGGAAACAGATTGGATTTTCTTGTGAAAAAGTCGTTCTGTGTGCACAGTTCACATCCTCGATTCGGTTGTGGGGATCTCTATGAGGTTTACTTTAACGCTGGATATTTCTCTATTTAATTTTCGCCTACCCGTTTCAGATAGAACAAAATAATGCTGATGCTTTTTGTATAAGGTATCAATCATAACAAAACGGTGTGACTAAATATCATTTAGGACTGCTGCTAATATTGTCTCCTGCAGGCATATCTTCTTGATTAGTCTCGTATTAGTCCCTTATTATTGATCTGATTACTTGGTTTCTATAGTACTACTGCGACAAAAAATTATTATTGGATGAACTGAAGAGACTAGAGATTTGGAAGTGTCTGGAACTATTTTTAAACAAACATTAAACGTTTTGACTATATTAATGGCAACGGCAGTTGTCTTGATATCGTCTTCTACGATATTGTTTTCTTCTGTTTATGTTGACGGCTCAGAAGGAAATACCTCTATGAAATCATCATTTGCAAATGCTACAGAGTATAAACTCATCAGAGAATGGGGAAGCAAAGGAGAAGGAGATGGTCAATTTGATCGTCCACATGATTTGGATTTCAGTCCCTCAGAAGATAAGCTCTACATAGTAGACAGAGATAACAACCGTATTCAAGTTTTTGATAAATACGGAACATTCCTCTTCAAGTGGGGTGAAACGGGAGAAGGAGATAGTGAATTCACTCTTCCCTATGGTCTCGACGTCGACAAAGATGGGAATGTATGGGTTGCAGACAGGGGTAATAATCGAATCCAGAAATTTGATGCCGAAGGAAATTTTCTATTTGCATTTGGTACTGAAGGTGAAGGAGAAACTGAATTCAGAGAGCTCCGACATGTCGGGGTGGATGGAGATTTAAAATATGTTTATGCGGTGGATTCAGAGAACCATCGTATCCAGAAATTTGATATCAATGGCACCTTTATCAATAGTTTCGGGACTCTCGGCAATGCGTCCGGTCAGTTTAATGTTCCTGTTACAGTAGTAATAGATTCTAAAGGAGACCTGTTTGTTAATGAGAGAGGAAACGAGCGTGTTCAAAAACTTGATACTGAGGGAAGACCTATTTTAATGTGGGGAGGTAAAGGTCCTGGTCAAAAGCAGTTCTGTCATAGCGAACATCTTGCTGTTGATAAGTTTGATAACATATATGTAGCGGATCCACAGTCGGACCCAGAATGTAGCCTTGAAGCTTCTGTCAAAAAATTTGATAATCAAGGAAACTTTATTACGATGTGGAGAGTTATTCCCGCAGGCGAAGAAGTAGCCGACCCAGAACATATTGCTATAGATTCTGAAGGAAATGTCTACATTTCTGAGAGGGGTAACCATAGGATCCAAGTTTACGAACCTAATGTAGCCTAGCTTAATTGTATTTTTTATCT
>JBPCNB010000134.1:0-1577 GCA_051001675.1 Nitrososphaeraceae archaeon
GACTATAGCCTACCTCAACAAGGCGAGTTCTTCGATAATATTAGCTCACGCGACGCGCGCTATTAAGAATAATGAAAATCCTCGAATACAGACACAGTCAGTTATGACCCTGCGTTCGGTTAGTTCAGATAAACGGCGAAACCTTGAGTTAGCGTCGCGGACGAGAATCCCCAGTTACTATGTAATGAACCGAATCACCAATATAGCAAGCGTGATCAGAAATACGTTCTAAAAATCTTAAAATTAAGAGAGCCGAAATGTAGCATTTAGGATCGGAACTGTTGGTTGACGTTTTCACCGTTTTGTCCGCCTTCTCTTTTTCGTGGATATGTGGTCTAGAGCCCCTTAAAAAAGTTCGATATATAGAGTCGACGGCGTCATCAAGCTCGTAAAGTTTTTCTGCGATGGTTTTGTCCCTTGCTTGTAATCCATTGATGCCGAGGAGTATCATTTGCCGTACTTTATTTGCCATCATTAATACAGCGCTCTTATCGCACTCAGATATATGACCAATCGTTTCCAATACGTCGACTATATCAAATGAGTACCTTCCATATCTAGAGAAGCCGTAGGCAATTTCCATACATGATCTAATGAATCGTAGGTCTGTGGCAACAGGCTGGTAACGCGCAATTGACTCGATAGCAAGGTCAGCGACCTCATCTTGCATTACACGAAGCATTTCTGACCACTCAAAGATTTCTTTTTTCACGTTAACATTTTTTTCATAGGACTCTATCGAACGAAGTACGGAATCTCCGGAGATTCTTGACATGTCCATCACTATCTGCTGAATATGCTGTATTCCAAGGTCTAAAAGGCGTGTCATTGATTCATAAAAGCTCCGCTACAATAGCGATGAAACATACCCTAATAATTATGACACATTGTATTTCAAGTTGACTGACAGATAAGAAGTACATATAAAAAGAACTCAGCGATTCTCTAAAGGGTGGGAGAGTCCTTCAAACACTTTTGCGATACTATTGTTAAAATTGACTCTTCAATTCGATTCGTCGGAATAGCCGATGGGCACGGGCATATATTAGCAACTACTGAACGCCCAGGTCTTGAACCTTTGTTAAATTCTCAAGAGACAGAACAATATGCAATAACTGCCGCAACACGACAATATACTAGGATAAGGTGGCAACATATTTTAGGCAAGATCAGTTTCACTTGCTCCCGTTACGACAAGCTTCTGCGATCAACTATACCAATTACCGACGACGCTAATCATCTTTTGTACGTAATAATACTTACATTTGATGTGGAGACCGATGACTTTCACGAGACAATAACGCAAAAAATCCTGCCATTAGTTAACAATAATCTTGACAATTTTTTTTCATTTTCTAAGATTTGAGACCTGCTATCTATCTACACTAAACTGGGCATATACGTACGAAGTTTGTTCAGGCTTCTGGCCTCTTCCCTGATGACATTTCAAGATAAATAATAAAAAATATGGCCTAGTTCTGATCTCTCACATTCTACGATTAGATTTCGCTTTTGCTCATATCACCATGGTTAGACCATTTTATCCATTTTCTTCTCAGTGGATCGTAAGTGTATAT
>JBPCNB010000135.1:0-1933 GCA_051001675.1 Nitrososphaeraceae archaeon
GAACTAGGCACCTTCTACAGGTGTCAGCGATAGCCGGTTACGTCGGCGGGTTTGCCTGCCTCTTGAACTTCGGCGACGTACCTCCAGCAGTCGGGCTGGCTACCGTCGAGATCGGTGAAGCCGTAGATTTTCGCCAGCTGTCCGCTGGACAGCGACTTTCCGTTCCAGCGCGTCACGTTAGGATCTTGTGCAAGCGCCGCTACGGCCCTGCCGATGAACGCTGGACTCTCGGAAATAGCGAAGTGGGGTGTGGCCTTTGTCGCCTCATGCCAGTTCGATTCGGTGACACCGTGGTTCTCGAGCATGGCCTCTGATCGCAGCCAACCCGGAGTGAGCGAAACGGCCGTCGCGCCGTACGGCTGCAACTCGTGCGCCAATGCGAACGCCATTCGATTCACTGACGCTTTAGCCAGGTCGTAGAAGAAGGAGACCCGGTAGTTGGTCGCGTTGTACTCGTCTGTCCCGTCAGTCACCTCGACAACCAGGCCGCCTGGCGTCTTGATGAGCAGTGGTATCGCGAAGTGGCTGGTGATGGCGTGTGTGTCCACGGCCAGGCGCAGGGTGTGCAACCCAGTATCCAAAGAGGATTCCCAAACTGATTTGTTCCACTCAATTTTGGTGACTCCCCAGATATCGTTCACGAGGACGTGTAGGCTGCCCTGTTCGTCTTGGATGCGAGTCACCAGCTCGCGAACGAGAAGAAATATCAAGTCTAGAAGAAGAAAAAAGAAAAAGAATATTCGCATCATATTATTATGAGCACAATGAAACTAATAGATTACAACCATTGCCGTCATCTTATTCGCTATTAGGTCTACCTGACCTAAGCACTCTATAATAATAAACAAGCGGAATCAAAACAAAAGGAAGAAATTCGTGAGGTGTATAAAGGAGATATTGCTGAGTAAGGATACAGCAGAATAATAGGATAGGTATAGTAGTGAAATGACTCGTGTTACAATTGCTAAATTTGGTGGTAGTGCTCTGGGGGTAGACGGCATACTAATTCCGAAAGTTATCGATAGAATTAAACAAATAATAGAACAAGATACTAAGGTTGTTGCCGTCTTCTCTGCCCCTATCACTGATTATGAAAAAAAAGTGTGCTCGATGACTGACGTTGCCATACGTGTTGGTAAAAACTACGCGTCCTCTAATCCTGTAGAAATTGAGGTTTTCAGACAGGTTTATGAACTAATTGCTGCCAAATATATATCTAATATAAAATATCACAATGAATTCATTCGAAATCTTGAAAAATTCAATCGACAAGTAATAATTTCATTAAAACAAGCAGCAGAAAATAGGCGATTCGTTGATGTAGTCAGATCAAGAACACTTGCATATAGTGGCGAAATTACAATGTCATATCTAATGGATTATGTCATGCAGAGTTATGGTATTAGATCGGATCATGTAGACATTCAGAGGTGGCCAATAATAACCGATGATAATTTTGAAGCCGCTAATTTCATGGTGGGAGAATCAAGGAATAATAGTAGTCATTTGATAGATCTAGTCGAGCACAATGAAGTTGTAGCAATAGGCGGGTTTATTGGCAAAACCATTGATGGACTGGAAACTACATATGAACGGGGAGGTTCAGATAGAACGGCTGCAGACGCTGCAATTTTATTACACGACCATTATAAAACAACGATAGATTTCGAAAAGGATAATGCTGTATTGAGTGCTGATCCTAGAATTGTAAAAGACAACCTTCAATATGTAAAGTATCTATCCTATAATGAAGCAAGACTGGCAGGAATGTTCGGTATGAAGATCCTTGACCCGGTGGCTATCAGGGAGATAGATGATAGTAATCTAGACATTCCTATAGTTATTACAGATATGACCAATCCATCAAATATTACAATAATTCAACAGGACATAACCACAGCAGCTATAGATGATAATCAAGAGAAATATAATA
>JBPCNB010000136.1:0-3271 GCA_051001675.1 Nitrososphaeraceae archaeon
ATACATACTAGGACTAAGCAGCAAGTGTAACCCATGTAGGTAATCAAAAATGTAACCGAACTGTGTAAGTACAACACCTAATTTATCAGAATTGAAGAACCTGATTGCAGTCGGACCGACGTCATCGAACCATGTAAATTCGGGCGGACTGTATTTGCCTTTTCCATTGAAATCGACTAGCAATTCACCAGTCTGTTTCGCAACTGGATAAGATTCAGTCTCATTGATTGGATGTCCTCTTAACCAAATACCATCAATCTTATTCCATCCGCTATTAAAGCCTGGCTCAACTAGATTGATTTCGTCTCCAAATACAACTCCGTTCTCTGTATCCCACATCATACCTGTGATAGGATCAAAATCTATTCCGAAGCTGTTCCAGATCCCATATGCATAGTATTTGTTTATAGGATCTTTGTTACCAAGGATACCATTTTGAGAGACTTGTTTTCCGTCCTGGGTGATAACCAATATACCACTTGTTCCATCAGCCTCTCCTCCATTCTTAACATTTTGGGCCTTGGTCTTGTGACCATCAACACCGATACCACCGATAGTTATATACAAATTATCATCATTTAGATTGACAAGAATTTTACCGCCATTTCCAATAGCTCCTGGGGTCGCAGGAAGATTCAGCAATAATTTTGGTTTTGCCAACTTGTTATCTGCAAATTCGTATCTATATACAATGTTGCCCAGTGGTTGTTTGTCTTGAGTAATATCTTCACCATCATTTCCTTGAATTGAAGTATAATACAAAAAGACATATTTAGTGTAATTAGTATTCGGTGCCGGACTTTTGCTACTATTGTTCTGGGTATTATTGACAAAAATTTGGTCCTGTGGAGTGGTGGTAGAAAGGATGGAAATACAAAGCTGACAAAGGTACTATCTACAAAGCTATCGATAGAAGATTATGACCGATTTCAAAAATGTACAAACTTTGCATACGAGGCAGGAGTAATAGAAGAACCATCTACATCAAAATTCTTACGATTTATTGTAACTCACCCGTTTAAAGAACTAGGTCTTTAGAGTTGCTAAAATGAGATGGTCCGTATTTAGAGGACGACATCAAAACTACAACGATAGTGATAAGATGGCTGACTAAGGGCTTATTCTACACAGATTCCGGGTACCGCAACCTTCTTGAATAGATGGGGAGATGCTACGGTGCTGGGAGGATACGCAGACATTCTGTTATTTGGGTTCATAACGTTATTAACTGCCTTCTTGAAATGTGCGGCAGATTCCCAAAATGCATAGTTTACAAAGGTACTGCTCCCGCCAATACCCCTGTGTAGTTGTGTAGAGATGAACCCTGGCTGCTCCTTAAATTTTCCGGCTTCAGCGGCCCATGCTTTTAAAAACTGATCGAAATCCTCAGGATTTACACTGAATTTATTAATCAATATTACTGAACCAACATTTTCTTCCCATTGTGCTGAGATTGTGACCCGTTCATCCATCTCAACAATCTTTGCCATGTCTTGTTGACAGTCATACAAAATATTTTAACTTTCAGGTCTGGTTAACACCTGAATTAAAGGTACATCCTATTTTCTCTTGTAAGAAGGATGAAAGCTACAATAACCCAAATTGAAAGTGTTGTAACTCCATCAGGTAATAGTGGTCATGTAGCGGTACCAAAAATTTGGATTGGAAAAGAAGCTATAGTCACATTAAAAGAGAAAGAAACTAGAACAAGTAAAATATCACCATAGAAGATACGCAAATACTTAGTAGCGATATAAGTAACGGGACAAAATCTGGGTCTCGGACGTTATCCCATCTAAAAGCTGGACTATTATTACTATTTTATTCTTCATTTTCATTCGATGAGGTATTTATCTCTATTATATTCATAAAACGAAAGAGGCAGTTAATAACATAATCTGACATTCCCAGGAATATTACTACACGATGATACGTCATAGAAATATTTGAACAGAGAAAGCAAGTAGATAGCAAATACAAAAAAGAACTGAAGCATTTTTCAAGGTAGAGATCCATACTTAAATCACATGAGTCTGGATACTTGGTTGGTAGCAACTGTCGAAGAACTGGATGAACAAAAGAAGAGAGGAGAGTCTAAGATAATCTACTCATTAAATTAATTAATTTCTCGGTTTTTGATTATATGATGTACTAGCCTACACCAGCAGGAGATTGACTTTTTCCTGATTCGCTATGATCTAATCTCGTGTGCGAATTAAGGATATCACTACTATCAAAACTCTTACCGCATCTCTCGCAACGATACTGTTTAGGCTTACCTCTATCCGATGCTGCTGAGGAAGAACCAGCGATAGGCATTGCAAATAACTATAACTTGATAAGTCTATAATACTTTGCTGTGTACATTCTTTCTAATGTCAGATACTACAACCTTTAGTTTTAAATATATTGAATCTGGAGGGCTTACTGCTCGTTACTTATTGATTTCATATAATCCACACACAAATGCCCTTACCTATTCTACTGATTCCACAGGAGCGATGACATCGGAGCAACCTCTTAATGATTCTGATCTGAAGGATTTAAAAGATGCAATAATAAGGGAAGGATTCTTTAGCACACAAACAACATATTCTCCTAAAGAAAATGAAACCTACGTAGCATCCAATCTTTCGATTACAATGGACGATAAAGTACATACCACGACATGGGCGGATACAGCCCCAGAAGTACCTTCAGGATTAAAAAAAATAGCGGATGAGATTAAGAAGTTGATTGCTGACAAAAAGTGAATACTTTCTTTTTGAACTAAACAGCGGAAGGTTCTGTACAGTGTATTTCGGCTTTAAGAAGTCTGTGTTAATTTTCAGTTTCTCTGAGTATGTGGTTTACATCTACAAATGTTATAATTAAAGTCGCAGGAGAACTCTTTCTTAATCTTCATGCACAGAATTTCCTTTAGCCTATCATATTCTTTCGTCATTTCTTCATCCCAGACGCCAATCTAATTCTCGGTTTGGTCATCCAATGAAGCCACCAAGCGATAACATCATTGATAAAGATTATTTTTCTCATGTTCTCCACTCATCAATTTTTTTCATCGTAGAATTCCATTAATATCAGTACACACTGCTGCTCCGTAGTACAATAATGTTCTATTAGTGGTAAACAATTTTGAATCACACAAACTGGAGTATCTATTGATATAAAGTACACGACTTAGATCGATTGTTAATTCTATAACTAGAGATAGTTCGTTGTCTGCCACAATCGTTTTTGCCTTTAGTTTAAACGGCTTTGTCTAAATTTC
>JBPCNB010000137.1:0-3325 GCA_051001675.1 Nitrososphaeraceae archaeon
GAATATCGATGTTGGATGACAGTACCAAATTATCAACTCGAACTCAGGTAGTTCCATATTTCGATAATCTAAAAGGAGAAAGTCGGCTGTTAGGAGTTTCCGAAAATGGCACCCTCCTTACGATCGAGTCACCTTTAAAGAATATTCAAAATGGTATTAATGGTAACACCTCTAAATTTGCTATTGAAGTCATTAAAACAAATTTTACAAATATATTGACTGATGGCAGGATAGTTGTCGGCAATTTAGACAATAATGATAATGGTTCAAATAATGAAGTATTAGTGCTTGCAGATCCTGTTAATTCTTATCCTCACGGTGCACTAGGAGATATATTTGAACCCACAAAACTATTATTGCTTGAACTGTGCCCTGATAATAATAGTAATACTAAAACAAGCACCGCACTCTGTCTAAAGGAAATACTTAGGCCACCAGAAGGTATGGAGGTTTTTGAGACTATCAAGCCTGAAATAATAGAATTTGCGAATGGAACCAAAACCTCCAAAGGTTTTGCCATAGTGGCTAGTAATATTAGTGTAGGAAGCGCTGCTTACATTTATGACGATACATTAGTTATAAAATTTTCTTCCAAGCCAATTGGTCAAGGATTTAGATGGTTATTGATATTGGGAGCTGCTAAGCTTAATAATAATAATCAGTCCATGCTAGTTATTAACGAAACCCCTCATCTATCGGGAATAGTAAAATTTATTGATATTAAAAACACCAACAAAACATTGAAGATAGAGGGATTCTCTGCACATGATTACGGATCTAGAAATATCGGAATGTATGCGATTAAAGACATAGATAACGATGGACAAGATGATTTAATTATTCCCACATTAAGTAAGAAAAAAATAGCCATATTATCTATATCTGATAATAATGATACTATTTATGTAAATGACAATCTAGAACTTAACGATAAGCTTTCATCGAATATCATTACTTTGGATATTAACTCTGATGGCTACTTAGATATAATTGCTGGAGACAGATCGGGAAATCTGTGCATATTTTCCTCACAGGCAAAATACGAGAATCAAAACATTGCATAATTGCTTTCTCGTCATACCTTAATCTTATCATAGCTAATCCGGAATTAGCCATAGATGCATTTATGTTCTTATATTGTTCTACATAAGAAAAGTGATTTGGCAGAATAAAATATTTACTACAATGCTAAACGAGCTCAGATAATATAAAATGCAACAATAATGATGTTGTTCCTAAATATGATGTTGTTTCCAAATCAGAGATTATAGCATATATCTTATATCAGATGAATTTGTAGGATAAGAAAACATCATACTTTTTAGATCTTTACTTCCTATTCCTAATCTAATTGCTAAAGCAAATATATTAATTACTTCTTCAGAATTTTGTCCCAAGAGATGCGCTCCTAATATTCTATTTGTAGATTCTTCAACTAATATCTTAAATCCGGCGTGACTTTCTCCAATCCTTTTAGATGAGTACCATTTCGAAGTGTCGCCGTAATTTGTTTTGAATTTTAAACCTTTACTTTTTGCGGCTTCTTCATGCAAGCCTACAGAAGCAAGTGGTGGTATTGTAAACACGACACTTGGGATACCCATGTAGTTATGTGTTACATGATTTCCTTCAAGTAAATTGGTTGCAACTATTTCCCCCTCATATGTTGCTACTGGTGTTAGCGGCATGCCTCCACTGGCTGCCGCATCACCAGCTGCATAAACTGATGGATTGGAAGTGCTTTGAAGATATTCATTAACCTTTATTCCTTTCTTCCTATCAGCAGCTTCTACGCCTGCTACATCCAGCTGTAGATCCTCGATATCAGGTACTCTCCCTGCTCCATGGACAACCATATCTGCTTCAAATATTGTATCCTTTCCATCAGGCTCTTTTCTTTCTTCAGAATCTGAAGTATGAACTATAATAGGGCTATCCTTATCGCGACTCTCAATCGATTTGACATTCGTTCGTAATTGAACATCTACTCCAATATCTTGAGTTTTATTGATAAGCATGTCAACAAGATCGGGATCAAAATTATTTAGAGGTCTGCTGCCTCGATGTAAGATTTTTACCTTTGATCCGGCACGTGCTGCTATATGAGCAAACTCAAATGAAATATATCCTCCTCCTACAAATACAATTCTATTTGGGAGATAATCCAGATCGAGGAATTGATCGCTTGTGATCATATTCTCTTTTCCAGGTACATTAAGATCGGCTGGTTTAGCACCTGAAGCAATAACTATGTATTTACTTTCAATATTGATATCGTGGTGATCAGCGACTTCGCCGTGCCGTTCTGTAACTACTTTGATACTTCTGGATCCTTCGAATTGTGCTCTTCCATGATATGTAGTTATTCCAGCCCTGTTAAAAGCATCCTCTCTATTTTTCGGTACAGGATCTGTGAACGTTCGCTGGAATCGGATTAGGTCTTTCCAGTCAATGGTGGTATTAGAAATAAAACGATGATCAAGACCATTGTCTTTCATTCTATGGTTTACATCTACCACCTCAGCTGCTCCCACAAGTACTTTCTTTGGATCACATCCACGTAATGCACATGTACCTCCAAATGGTCTTGAATCAATTACTGCTACTTTCCAGCCAGCAGCATTGCATTTGTATGCTACCGTCGAAGCTGCGGTTCCTGTTCCTATTATTACTAAGTCAAAGTTCTTGGTATTATTTTCCATCTATCGTCATTTCACCTCTTAAAAAGAAGAAGATACCACAAATTCGTATTATTTACTTTTTATGACTGCAGTTTTTCGCTTCTTCTTGATACCGCTAATCAATGATTGTATTCCATAATATATGGCGCATGAGGGGCATAGTAAATTTGTCCATTTTGGAAGCTGAGCTGCATTATCCTCGTTATCATCATTTTCTCCAATCTCCTTCATTACAAAATTAATATTGAATACAAAGCTAATAACCATTGCTTCCAAGGCTTAAGTTCTTTCTTAAACGGTTAAAGATAACTTTTGTAGGTATCTTTATTATCTATCCTTAAATCAATAGGGGATTATGGGGGGATTAGAGTACTGGACATGACTTCAAATGCCAACGTTATAGACTTGAGGCCCAATTCATTATTATGACCAGTGAATGCGTTATGACTCTGAAATGATGCATGTTCGTCTGAGATGGCTAATAAATTCATATAAATTCATCAACAGGTAGTACTAGCAACAACAATAACAAGATGGCTAATAAATTCATTTAAATTCATCAACAGGTAGTACTAGCAACAACAATAACAACGACAGATAAACTACCTCGCCAGTTCTCTGGAGGACAAATACCTATAACGAAC
>JBPCNB010000138.1:0-3005 GCA_051001675.1 Nitrososphaeraceae archaeon
GGCCTTTTCGAGAAGGGGTCATTTGTGATGGCAATAATATGCATCCCAAATGATTTAGCTCTTTTTGCTACCTCTATCCCGGTAGCACCTAAACCAATAATAAAGAGAATTTTTGATTGCAATTCAGAGCCCAAAATATTTTCTTCTTTTCTTGTCATCAAACTTGTCACACCATTGGCAATATTCTTCATGTTCTTAGCTAGATAAAGCATTAGAAATATAGTATGTTCCGCCACTGAAACAGCATTAGCGAGAGGTACATTTGCTACATAGATCGACTTTGACGTACAATAATTAACATCCACATTATCAATACCTATTCCTGACTGATGTACCATTTTTAATTTTGGAGAAGCGTCAATGATTGATTTATTAATTTTAGTAAAACCATTTACAAGTACATCTGCATCAAATAGTTGGGGCGATATAGGTTCATTCACATTAACATCTTCTGCAATGAGTCCAGCTTCTTCTAATTTAGATAATAGGTTTTCTTTTAACGCAGAAGCAGGTGTTAAAATTTTTATTTTCACATTGAATGTATGTTCTTTCTAGCTTCCGATTAATATTAATATCATCGATAATCCCAGTATTATCATACATCGAGAGGTAAAATTGAGAAACTAGTAGCAAACTAGCAAATCAACAACTA
The DNA here is from genome assembly GCA_051001675.1 of Nitrososphaeraceae archaeon. Taxonomy (GTDB): domain Archaea; phylum Thermoproteota; class Nitrososphaeria; order Nitrososphaerales; family Nitrososphaeraceae; genus TH5893. Next base: position 653 of record JBPCNB010000138.1, read on the forward strand.
CTTATCAAGAAAAAATCACTATTATGCTGAAATTTTTATCAGTATTGTTCAAAGTGCCAAGATTATCGCATCCCAATAATAGTTCAATTTCTCAATATTCCTATTGAGGGGAAATTTGTCAGAACATAATCACTTTGAAGGACTTGTTTCAAATAATAGCTTATTGAAACTAAGTTTTGATATGATGTACCCTCAATTTTTGATTTTTATATCCTTCATATTATTCATTTAGATTTAAAGTTATTACGCTTAAGTGGAGATACGCGACGTGGTTTAGGAATTTTATGTTTTTCTAATTAGTCCCCATCGTATTTTGATCTATATCCATATCCTTTGTGTCCTGGTCCATATCCCCACTCATATTCATGTTCTTGTCCATTATGACCACGTCATTGCTGTTGATGACAACATCCATACTTCCCGTTGGAATTTCCGTCAATCCAAGTATACTCAAAATTCCAAGAATTACAAAACCAATTCCTGTACCTCTAGCAATCCATCTACCACCTTTTATCCACACCTTCTCTCCAAATATTATGGCTGCAAACAAAGCCATCCATAGCAAATTCATCCAACCTAACGCCACCATAAGTAGAAAGTAAGGCCAGCAGCATCCAAGACAGTATAACCCATGATAAGTTCCCATCTTTACTGCGCCTACCGTTCCACTACTCCATCTTCTCATAAAGAAGCTTATCGGTGACTCACAATACCCAAGACATTTGGTTTTTAGTCGACTGAATTGGTATAGTCCTGATATAATTAGCAAGACTCCAAACGCCATATCTAGTAGCTGCTTGGTGCTTATAGAAGATTCCATAAAGAAATAATTCATTGGGATAGACCAGCCTATCAAAATCGCAATACCGGTTATAGCCCATACAACAAGATATGAGGCAACAAATAGTACCATCTTTAGAGAATATGATGAGAATGATGGGAAAAAAGATATTGAAAACAATAATTTCTTTGCTTCACCTTGTTCTTTTTTATTAACAATGACAGATGTTTTTCGTACTTTCTCTATTTGTTTTGTGTCACTGCTACTGACACTGCCCTTGTTGGATCTAATCAGCCTATCATAAAGAAGAACCATAGGCGAAATTGCTGGAAACATCATTGCCGCCATTCCCACTGTCCAGATCCCAGTAAATAACGATAATGCTACGGGATTATAAAACATCATCATTGAAGACATCATTGTATCATACTGCTGTATTGATACAATCCAAGTGATTGCAGATACAAGTATTAATGAAGTAACCAGACTCTTGCGTATTCTGTTCAATCTTTTATTATTCGACCACCTTTCTGTTTAGTTGAGGTAATTATCCCCTATTGCTGAATGCATCATATTTGGCTATAAAGGTTATGAGAACATACTTTTTCTACCTTAAGTCTAGTATTTACGCTGAAGATTAGTATAATACGTAGATGATCTAAGCTTCCTTATCACAACAGTAATATTTTAAATGAGACTATCGTTATTATTATTAAATTTACGATAAAGTGCTATTGAAACAATACCTACATATAGTGCGGTCACCGGGATTTAACATCTTCAAATCTGGGAAGTCAGTAGCTTATTAGTATTATTTGGGAAGCCGACCAGACTACAGTACAATGGTTACATGGTATCGGTAAACAGGTAATTACAGGAACTGCCCAAAGAGAACCGGAATTCGGTCAGCTATTGCGTAGCATTTAGGACATCAAGAGAACGTCGCAAGAATAGTTGTCCGATTTGTTAGGGAATGAATCTGACCCCTATCATTAAGCTATTTTTCGGTCGCTTCCCAGGTCGATTTCTATCCTTGGAAGGTCTAAGTCTTTATTCATAATAAATAAGTAATTCTTACTCAAACACAAATAAATATCAGAAGTTCTAAATTAGAAATAAGAGTTTGGCAATAATATATTACCTTTCCCTGTCAGTTTTAATCTTTGGAATAGGAGCTGCAGCCGTATTGTTGTCTTCTGCAATTTTCTTTTTAAAAAACACACAAGTAGCAGGACAAGCTGGCGTAGAATCAGAAATAAAAATCAAAAAACAAGATAGTTTCAAGATAATTATGACGGTAAACGGACTAACAATGGATAGCGGCGATGTCATCGCATTTGTGACTGTAAATGGTCAGTCAAAGGTAAAGTTATTTGATGATAAAAACTCATACCTAAATTCTATAAGTAGTAATAGCGGAGGGCAGGGTTTTATAGAATACGTATCCACATTTCCAAATATGACCATCAAGACAGGTGAACAATACAAGGCCTGTGCATTGCTTATAAGAGATTCAAATCTAATATGTCAAACAGGTAATAATTCTCCAGCTCTTAGACCTGAAATTGTAGA
>JBPCNB010000139.1:0-2159 GCA_051001675.1 Nitrososphaeraceae archaeon
CAATTCTTACCTCTGTTTGATATGCCTGAGGTTTCTGGTTTTCGATCCTCACCGTAGTTCGGCCCAATTCGGCCCACTGTAAATTCTTAATAGTTTTTGCCGCTTCTTCTATTGCATTCTTAATCGCATCGTCAATTCCTACCGGAGAAGTTCCTACAATATCAATATATTTGTAAACCATACAATCTTACAACGCTAAGATAGAACATATAAATTATGCGGAGCACTTGTACTGAGCAGATTCCTTAAAACGTAAGACGCGAGATTCGATGTCTCCTAGAGATTCTATCTGAACTCAAAAAAAAGAAAATCTAATGATCTAGGGAAAATTATTAATTAGTGCCAGAAATACAAGCTTGAATTCCCTAATTAATCGCCCAAATTATGACCGAATGAAGTTGCATCGCAGGGCGATAATTTGAATTTATGATGAAAGTAATAAACAATGATATTTCTTGAGCAAATAAGGATGTCTAACAATATTATGATCCAAAAATTTAACCAACCAACCATTATTGTATGAGATGGGAAGGGCAGCTAAATTCCTTAATTGTGCCATATCATATCATTCTGCCGCCTCTTCAACTTCTTCATCCTCATCCTCTTCTTCTGACTCATCTTGTTGGGTGTCTTCTAATTCATGAAGTTCGTCCTTAATCTCTTCCTTATCAGTGCTAATTTCCATAACTAACTATATCTGTATGGTATGGTATTAATTATTCGTTTTCTTCGTATTATATTGGCATAGGACAATAGGAATGGTCTACAAAAGCAAAAGTGGGTGTATATTAATTATCAATGAAAGGAGATTTTTTCTTCCATTATTATTTGAGCTTAGTTTCCTTTGGTAGACAATTTCCTATAGCAGGATATTATTCGGTGAAGAACTTTTCACTGAACCTATTAGGCAAAATCGAGTACAGTTTATTAATAAGGGAAATTTAAAAGCCTGGCGACGATACTATGCAATGGTAACATTAATAGAAATCTAAGCAAGTCTTCTACGAGCTGAATCGAGACATCAAATCCGGGGCAGAGCAGAAGATGTGAATCATCCTTTTTGAAAGCATATTCTGACAGCTAATACCAGTGAATATGGCAATAAGCATAGGCAATATGTTGAACCTCTCAACCGTAACCATAAATATTAATCTTGTATTGTATTTTTACTTTATGTGAAGGGACAACCTCATAACTGCAAATTATCTAAAATCTTAGTAGCAATAGATGGATCACAGGCCTCTACGAAGGCCGCTGAATGCGCGATTGCGATGGCCGAGAAAGAGGGAAATCAACAAAATGAAGAAATGACAATCGAGTTGATTGGATTAACCGTTCTTGATGTATCGAAACCACGAGGTTTTTTGTCATCTTTTATTGCCGCACCTACGTATGGATTAAAGGAATTAGAACAAGAACGGAGTGCAGCAAAACAATGGATGGAAAATATAAGGCAAAAGGTGAAAGACAAAAAAGTTTCTTTCAGATCAGAGGTGATAGATGGAGTAATATCTGCTGAAGCGACAATTGTAGACTATGCCGAGTCTCAGAACATTAATCTCATAGTTGTCGGTACTAGAGGAAGATCAGGGTTCTCAAAAGTACTTCTCGGGAGTGTTGCATCGAAGGTGGTAACCTATGCTCATTGCCCTGTACTTGTTGTGAAATGATTATTTGATAAATTCATACCCCTTTGCAGCTGAATGAATATAATTCCCATGGCATTTTCGTTCACAATTGAAGTGAATGTGATTCTAGTCGCTGCAAATAAATAATTCTAGCCACAGCTAAGGAAAGAAAAGGCGGTCACAAGACGATACGAAGATGAGGTTAGGATAGCAACTTAGTCAAGTAAATAAATAGCGGATATCTAGCAACCATCTTTAGCGAAGCGGCACCTGCCTTGTATCGCTTTTACTGAAATACAACAATCCAAATATTGTGCAGTCTGCAAACCATTCAAGGAGATTTAATGTTGTCCTTGGGAATTACTCTAATGCTTTGGTGGAGATTAAACAGAATCAAGCTGGAAAAAACCTAGGCAGTATAAAAGCAAAACAATCATTAGTCACCTTTATTTGAAATCATATTTTATACCATATTGGCAGGTATGCTTGATATGAGGAGGCATATGTCTTGGGCTTAAGAGACTTTATGCG
>JBPCNB010000140.1:0-1294 GCA_051001675.1 Nitrososphaeraceae archaeon
CAAGAAACACACTTTGACTTTACTATCTAGTTTTCTTATTTCAGAATAAAGTTCAAACCCATCCATTTTTGGCATTCTAATATCAACAAGTATCAGATCGTATATTCCTGACTTGAAATTCTCCAAAGCAAGAAATGGATCAGTGAATGGATCTAGTCTTATCTTATTTACCGAATCTTCCTCCAAAACCATTCTGATCGTGAAGTTAATGTCATCACGATCATTTATGATCATGATTCTTCTTTTAGGATTACCAATACTTCCACCGTTATGAGCATGATCATCATCTCTCTGGTGGTCTTCAAACATATACGATGGATAATAATAGGAAATAATACAATACAAACGGTTGTTAGCATTGATTATGATTTGTCAGTATTTACGTTAAATGCAAGGCTTAGACAATTATATTATATCATGGACTTTGTAATGTCAACATTATTTTGCTTCCCAATTATGGGAATTTTAGGCGATTAGCACCTATTTGTTTTAATGCATGTGCAAGCAAGTATCATCTATCATCGTCATAGTCTAATATCGCAATGAAATTATGGGAATAATAAAAACAAGTGAAAGCAAAAGAAAGAAAAGAATCTTAGTAGTAGACGATGAGCCAGACCTTACCTACACTCTTAAGATAGGTCTAGAAGATACTGGCTCGTTTGAAGTAGACGCTTTTAATGACCCTGAATTAGCATTATCAGCATTCAAGCCAGGCAATTATGATTTTTTACTTATTGATATCAGAATGCCTAAAATGAGCGGCTATGATCTGTATGATAAGATTAGAGCTATAGACAGCAAAGTCAAGTCTTGTTTCATAACTGCCTATGAAATAAACTACCAAGCATTAAGAGAACAATTCCCATTGCTGAAAATGGAATGTTATGCTAAACCTCTTGAAATAGATGATTTGGTTAGGAAAATAAATGAAGAATTAGGAGTTGAATGTTAAATAATCAATCTATCTGAATGAATGCATGATACTTACTAACTTACTTACTTATTTGAGTTTGTGCTTCGACTCTATTTGCTATCATCAACCAATCATCATTATTATTCTGATCTCAGCAATACTCCTAATACCTTATTGTATTCTTCAGGAGTAAACATATTTGTATGACAGTTATCTGTGCGTCCAAGAGATTCAAACTGTCCCGGCTCCTCAACACTATCAACTGGCACGAATCCATCACTGGGTCTCCCAACTCCGAGTCCAAGTTCTTCTCTTCCGTTATATTGAAAAGTAAGCAAATTCCAGCCTTCAAAATCAAACCAGTATAAAGGTGAGTGA
>JBPCNB010000141.1:0-3438 GCA_051001675.1 Nitrososphaeraceae archaeon
TGGTACTTCCATGTCAAAATGGTATACAGTGAATGTGACAGGGTGGCGGTAGGTCAACAACTAACAAGCCCTCCAGAAGGAGAACCAGTTCCCGATACTAGTGAGGACGAGGTAGAAGAGGAAGAGGAAGTTCCTTTGTTTAGCTAAGAAACTTTTCATCTACCTGAGGAAAGATGATCATTACATTCTTAATTTGGTTATAAACCTTTTTTTGCTTTGCTGATGCAATCAGCTTACTACTAAGATAGAAATAAAAATTTTAGCGCTGAAGTTGCCTTATGTATTTTTCAGGTGATAGATATCATTTCTAAGCATCATTTATAAATCCATTATATAAAATGTAGAAGAATAGCTAACTTTTTTATAATAACACGAGTTAGACTTAGCCATCGCAATCATTATTAATATTATCGTCTTAATGGAGGGTGAAATAATTTAAGTACAGAACAAAAACAAGCTATTCTTAATTTGTACAATTCTGGAATTGTACCGGAAGTAATAGCACTCCAGATGGATATGGGTGAGAAAGATGTTCTTCGAACCATAGCAGAAGCAACAAAAAATGAGAAAGGAACAGAGATGAGCATCCTCTCTTTATCATCGTTAACATCAGCCAGAAAGGACTCTAACATGCCGCTTATAAGTAAACTCTACCTAGACAAAGCAGTCAATATCGATTTTGCCATAAAACATGCCCAAACAAGCATGTGGAAGGCTCTTAAGGTAAAGTCTGACTTTGATATTTCAATGGAAGAGACACAAAACATTTTAAAGAATTACGCAGAGTCTAAGGCTACTTTTCTGATTCTGCATATCGATCTTGTGGATTCTACCAGATTATCTATGACCCTTCCTGTAAATAGACTTGCAACTATTGTTCGGGCATTTTCGCAAGAAATGTCATTAATGATATCAGCATATGGTGGATATGTCTTGAAGTATATAGGTGATGCAATTCTTGCATTTTTTGTTATAGACTCCTCTGATGACCTGTATGCACGTTGTATTAATGCAGTAACTTGTGGCTGTTCAATGATTAAAGTGATTAGCCATGGAATAAATCCTATATTAAACCAGTATGACTATCCGGAGTTAAAAGTAAGAATTGGTATCGATGTTGGTACAAATGCAGTGGTCCAGTTTGGATGGGATACACACACACTAGACGGAAAGGCTATTCTGAAAGATCCTCATTTTGATATGATAGGCTATACAATAAGTATTGCAACCAAAATGACTGCATTTGCAAAGCCAGACCAGATCGTGATAGGTCAATTGGTATATCAAATACTTGAAGATAAACAGAAATCCATGTTTAGTTTTTTACCAATAAGCCCCCAAATTTGGAATTATCTTAGTGACAATACTGGGGGGAGAATATATCGTCTTTATGGTAGCATAGTATAATATTGGATACCACTTTATATAATTTGGAAATAGAAACCAAACATATCTTGAAGAAAATAGGAGTATTCGGGGCTGCTAAGACCTCTGATATGATTAAAACAGCTTGAAGTAATGTTGAGGGAATGTCATTCTAACCAGACACAATGAATGGCATCAAAAACAGTTTTTGGGGTGAATCCTCAACTAATATGAGGACTGTTGCGTAGATTAGAACAAATAATCAAAAAAGGAGAGATATCTGCAATCAAAAGGTCATAATGATTCAGACAGTCTCAAGTAGTTTTCGGAATCATGCTTAACATTATAAAAAGACTTTATAGCAACTATCTTATTTTTGACAACAAAAGATTAGGAGTGGTTTGCCGTTCAGATCGGAATCGGACTATTGATACAAAAAGAATCTGCAAATATTGTGGATGGGATATTGATGAACCTGATTTAGAAGTATTGTCTTTTTTTCATCAGGATTGTTGGAAAAGCTATAGAAAAGATGGATTGTTGTACCCTATGCCTAAACATGCTTAGCAGATGTTCTATTGCAGGTTGTTAGATTTTTTTAAGCATATTATCAAATCATGTGCATCTGATAGTTTCGATCTGTTTAATATCAATACAAATCTCTTGTATTTCTTCTCAATTCACATAAATATTGATATATCAAGTAGAACATCGTGGTTTTAATGGAGTTCTATCTATCTGTTGATGACCCTGAAAAATATACAATGATTATCGAGCCGTGGTTTCTAAACGCATTGAACAAAATGTCTGATAGCAACACTTGGATGAGGGTCAGGAAAATAGATGTTTTTGATAAAGATAGTAAAGTTCATCTAGTAGGTTTCAAGGGTAATAAGGAAGAGTTAGAAAAGTACTTAGAAAATAAGGATAGCAAGGATTATTCGGACATAATCGACATGATAGTAAATTCCTTAGTCAGTAGGGGCTTTGTGAAACACGCTAACAACCCTGCCGAGATATTGGTAACGCAAGAAGGTATTAACATGTGTTATAGAATGGATAGAACTGGTTGGCATGCAAATGATTATCCAATGGATTGACTCTGAGGAAATAGACTAAATTTATTTGATAGGACGATACACTACTTTAACAAAAAAAGATTATTGTTTGTATGATTCATCTTTGGATGATTGATTCAGTACCGAGCTCAAGTGATTCGTTCTATTTATATATGAAATCAAGTTGATTAATCCTCACGCATGACACACATATCTCTCTCTTATTTACCTGTATTGCATTGGTTGATTAAATAATCAATAATTCAATAGCGAAGGAAAAAATAGAAGCAATTCACAGTTTCAGTAATGGTTTCAGGGATGGACGAACCCCACTTCTTGGTGTTATTGTCTGCTCTTATTAGCGTCGCCGTTACTCTGTTCATCTTGTCTCTGACACAACAGGATACGCTAGCACAACGACAACAAATCCCTGGAATAAAATATGATAGTACTAATACATCAACAACAACTCTATCTAATACAACCGATCTGCGAGAATTTGGCTTAGATACCAATAATAATGTATCAACTGAACCATGTATTATGCCCCTATGTCCTCCAGGAGAAATGTGCATTCAGGTATGTCCTGATACAGAACTTCAATAGAATAGGTTTCGACTTTAGACTTTTACTAGTGTTACTAATACTTGAGATCAAAGGAGCTGATTCTACTGAAACCCGTTATATGCTATCGATTCTAGTAATAATGGCTATGTTGACTAAAAGTCATGAGTATCTATTGCATAAGAACTTATAGAAAGACCAGATCTCTAAAGACAGTAGGTCTTTTTCTGCCTCATTCTGTTACAGATGTACTAGCACAGTTTCCTAAGTCGAGTATTAAAGATCAAAATGCCGCGCCTTTAGATATAACTGATTCGATTTATAATGCTAATACGAGTAAGTTTTTAGGTTCAAAAAATATATCATTGACCTTTTATCGAACCACAGAGGAACATTATTTTGAGCAGGGATTCCTGAATAATGTAGGAAATGTAACTAACAATCAGACATT
>JBPCNB010000142.1:0-2079 GCA_051001675.1 Nitrososphaeraceae archaeon
GGATTAGATTTTACTATTCAGAAAGAAGCCAAAAACGATTAATCGATGATATCTCTGATAAAAATAGCCTGAATTAGTTGGTTTAACTCAGGCATACTCCAAAGACTACTTCAATGATAAAAATCTCTCCGTAAGCTTTTCTGCAGCGTCCAAATCGTATTCAGCTTCAACTATTAAGTTATTGTATTCATATCTGACAAGCAAAGATTTCAATACACTACGAATTAAACTGTATTTTTTACCGTCTGAAGTTATTTCAATTTTATCTATTAGAAGTAGTCCTTTATCAAGCAGCCAGTTAATTTTTCTGTAAGCAGTAGTATGTGGAATATTACACTCTTTAATAATATTGTTGACAGGAGTTGCTCTGCACATGGAGCAATTCAGAATCTTTACCATCTCTTCATCCGCCAGAGCTGAAAGCATAGCCTGCTTTAGCTTTTGGCTGTTGATTATCATGCTAGCGCAGTCATGCTATTTAGAGTTCCTAACTTATTAAGTTGCTTGTTAGAAGTATCTTAAAAACTGCCACAGGCCATAATACGCATATCCTAATTCGTGACATAAGATTAAGCTGCAAGATATTTCCAGACCCCCTCCTGCATGTTTGTCCGTCAATATTAATGGCCATTTGATAGTGATGACTTGATTTCTTCAACTAAAAAATCTCACTATGTCTATTCATATTCAACTCTGTAATTACAATAGAAGTACATCTCAAGGCCTACTCCTGTGAATTGTTTAGAATTTCAAAATACTTCTGAGAATGATTCGGTGGGATGCAATACACTAGTGTATGTAGTCCACTTTTACGGTCAAAACCAGCAAAGACTATATTCGCCTTGTTAAAAAATTTGGTCATGTCTGGAAATATCCAAAAGTCCTCTTCATTAAGTCGAATAGTCGAAGACATTACTCACCTAAAACAGCGGTTAGAGTACTTTGAAAGACATGTTCATAATGTCAGAGATGAAGAAGTAAAGAAGGAGTACTTTCGAACCTTATCCAAGGTTTTGGAAGCAAAAGAAGCCCTTCGTCATTTTGGTGAAGTCTTCAATAATAGTAAATAGAATATGCTGCTCTTAATTGCAACTAGTATACCACTGTTCTGGAGGTTTTGAATCAATTTTGTTTGGAGCAGCAAAGTCATAAATTGTTTCTCTCTGGTGTATTGAGTCGGTTGCCTAAATATAGCTACATTTACAGATGATGATAGAAAGGGGGTCTAATTCCCACAACCCACAAAATGGGATCCTAAGTTGATGTAGATGTTTAACATGAAGATTGGTTTGAGATCAGACACTCATGACAAGATACAGAATATCCAAAACGCTATTTCATTATTCAATGACAAACGTGTTAACTTTGTAATTCATGCAGGCGATATGGTAAGTCAACCCTTCTTTCTCACAAGAACTACCTATTGTCGCTGCTAAATTCTTAATTAACTTTGTTAATTAAGGAAGATATACTGCCGGTACGCTAGAAGATCAGGTTAAAGACACTGGAAAAAGAAAACTCTATATGAAAAAGGACTTGGTTGCGTTGTTATTAGAAATATGCACGTGAGCAGGGTGATTATTAAAAATTGATATCTGTAGCTGATATTCTAAACGCAATATCTGACGATAAATCTCTACTGCTGTTTAACACCATTGCTATTACAAATGGTGAAACTGAGATTCAGATAAGAAAAATGGGACTTACCTTAAAGCAGTATTACTCAAGAATGGCCAAGTTAACAAAAGCTGATCTAATAAGAAGAAAGAATGGAAGATATTTTCTGACTCTAATGGGTAAGATAGTTTATGAGGCTCAAATGACCGTAGGTAAAGCTCTCAATTACTACTGGAAATTTCAGGCATTAGAATCAATTCAACAATCCTCCTCATCGGCTGGGCTTCCAAAAGAAGAGCTATCCAAACTGGTCGATACATTGATAGATGATTATCAAATCAAGGATATACTTATGAAAACACCATTTCCCACTGAACATCAACAATCAAGAGAATCAATACCACAAATCACAACAGGTGCAAAAGAAAAAATGAGATTAGAAAAGCTGGTGTCATATAGGTA
>JBPCNB010000143.1:0-3364 GCA_051001675.1 Nitrososphaeraceae archaeon
ATTTTGCCAATAGTTGTCATAAATCTAAATAAGATCAACGCCGCAAATTTGACGTATGAAGGCTGAAGAGCTGCATAGCCTTTGCTACCGTATACTTGAATCTGACAATACAATTAGGTTTGTGGGAATTCCTAATAAAATAGGCAAACAAATCGTATCAAGCTATAGAGCTGGACTTGTTCCATTACTAACACCGCAGGAAATAGAAATGCTTGATATACAGTCCGTATTGAGGATGAATACAAGAAAAGATTTTGAATCAAAACTTGGCAACCCATATACTCATTTACAATATATCAGAATATAAAAAGGGTAACTATAACCTTAGAGAATGAAGAATATCCTATTCTTATGGCACATTTGACATAGAAGCAGATCATGAAAATATCATTGTAAATAAGATACTGCCACTAATTAATGAAGAAGGCTTGTAAATGGTTACGTCTTCCTCTCCTTCGGCATTGCCATGATAGTGCAAAGTCAATTTATGAAACTAACTTTGACCTCAGACTTCTTTCTCCTCTATTAGTTAATATTACTAGTCGGATGTCTATATAATATGAAATCTTACTTGCTTTCAGTGTTGCTGATTATTGTTATATTTACTCCTTTATTATCTTCTGGGCAAACCCAACAACAACTAAATCATCCACAAGGCAAGTATCAAGTAATCAAGACAAAAAATAGCGAACAATTTGTTTTACCCTATACTGCTTCAAATGATGACAGGAAGCATCCATTGATTTATTCTTATGATAATCCTAAAGGTCTAAATTGGATCTTGACTATACAGAATAACTTGTCTTATGCAATCAGACAAGATGCAAAGACCATTGTTAAATTACAAGAGCCGATACCAAGTGAAAAGTTTATAGAAGTAGCAATGTTCGGTGATATATCAAAGAAATTCTGGGTTGCAGTAAATACGAATGAATCTGGATATATGAGACTATATGATGAAAGTGGTAGCAATGGGTGGTCACGAGATCAGCCAGTAATTATTGCTCATGGAAACAACCAGGGCCTAACTATTACCAACGGAAAAAGGATTGTAGTCGACAAACTATCTCTTGACGGTTTCACATTGGGTTCAATTGTAGTATATGGCAAAGATGATTCTGATTCCCCGATTAATACCTATGGAGGAAATTTATCATTCGATGTTACTTACGGCAATCCTGCTGAATCTCCTCTTTACTATTTGCCAGTAGGTATGTTAATTGGAGTTGGTGGCCTTGTTATAGGATTAGTTATATTTAAGAAAAGAAAGCCTCTATATCAGGAGGATGAGCAAAAGAAGAAGAATTAGAAGTTAGAACTAGTACTAGTACTATGATAAAATTTACATATTTTCTTCAATTTACATAGCTTACAATTCGGCGTCACAGGTAAACAAACATTCTGACCGTACATGACAAAAGTATTGTTCAATTTGAGCCAGTACCTTCTATCTATAATACTGCTAAGTTCAATTTCAGTCTTTTCTGGAGTTTTAGTGTTCACAAGTCCTATTCTATTTGAGATCCTGTGAACGTGGATATCTACAGGTATTGCTGGTATATTAAAGCCGTATACCAAAACACAGTTTGCTGTCTTTCTTCCAACACCTGGTAATTCTAGAAGTTTTTCAATAGAATTTGGAACCTTTCCATCAAACCTTTTTACTATTAATTGTGAAACCTCTGTTATTCTCTTTGCTTTGACATTGTAAAAGCCGATGCTATGAATTATTTGTTTAACTTCTTCTATATTCCCTTCAGCCAACTCTTTGGCATTTCTGAATCGTTTGAATAATGTTTTAACAACCTTTGTAGTATTTTCATCTCTTGTACGGCTGGAAAGAATAGTTCCAATAAGTATCTTGAAGGGATCCCCCGACTCCTCGGCCTGAAGCTGCTTGAGGGCAGTGAATCTATAGGGTTTTTTATCATGAAGAATTTTTTCCATTTTTTTGATTATACTGCCCATAGAATCCATAATTAAAATAAGTCATCTGGAGAGATATAACTTTAGTACATAATACTACCGGCTCTCTTTTCTAAGGCTCATCTATTCCTTCATTAATGTTCTACCTTATTTTTTCATCTGATCGTTATTGAAATAAAAATCGACTGATCATGAAACTGAGAGATCACATTAATGTAGTATTTAGGAAGTCTAAACTTTCAACTAAAAAATAAAAAAGGTCACTTGCGTTGCTTTAATCTGCTACGTCCTGTCTTCCTTGGAGCTATATTACCAACCTTACGTCCTGGTGGAGTAGTTCTACCAACTGAAGACTGACGACCAATATGTTGATGTCTTCCACCACCATGGGGATGATATACAGCAGCTTGTGCTATACCCCGAACTGTTGGATATAACCTTCCATGAGCCTGCATATACTTAGCTCTTGTTCCTGCTTTTAAAAATGGTTTTTCTTTTCTACCAGCGCCAGCAATTGTACCGACCATTGCCCTACATTTAGGGTTGACAGTAAGAAACTTACCAGAGGGAAATTTTATTGTTACTCCCTCAACACCATGGGAAAAAACAAGGGCAGCAGATCCGGCAGATTTGATTAACTTACCACCATCTCCTGCGTTTTTTTCAATGTTACATATTGTAGTTCCTTCTGGAATTGATTCTAATGCCAAAATATTTCTTGCAGTTGCAGTTGCTCCAGGACCCATCTCGAGTCTATCTCCCAAAGCAGCACCTTCTGGTGCGGGAATATAATAGTGATACCCATTGTCAAAATTAACCTTGGCTAGGGGGGCGTCTCTTCCACGTTCATGCACGATATCTACAACTGTGCCCGAATGATGTTCATTTAGTCTAAAATTTGGATACTTGGCAGGTGCAATTTTTCCGACTGTGATTGCTCTAAATTGCTTTCCTCCCCGTCCCCTTCTACGAACTAAGGTTCTTTTGCCCAATTATTCCAAGATCTAATGATAGGTGATTTTAAGTTTATGCTACAACTAAGACCATACGAAGTAATTATTATGAACGATAGACACTAACTGATTTGATTATGGCCAGATTGTTGGACTGATATAATAACATTGTATCCAAAGGAAGTATTCAAATCAATATAGACATGTCAATATTATATCAATAGAATTTTATACATCATAAGACATCAAACAAAACTAGAATATATTTAACGTAATAAGGTATAAAGATAAGTAAGTCATAGGTGTCATTGTGAGCCAGAATACTCTATCCCTAAAGGTACTTGAGGCCTATACACGAGATGTAGGTCGGGGAGTAGCTCGAATTGACTATGATTCTATGGATTCCTTAAGTGCATCTACGGGAGATGTTATTGAAATTAGAGGTAAACGTAGAACAGTTGCTAAATGCTTACCACTTTATCCAT
>JBPCNB010000144.1:0-3917 GCA_051001675.1 Nitrososphaeraceae archaeon
TCATCAAATTCCCAATGTTCATTACCATGGGTACGCATCCATTGGTTCGGATTGTCAGCGTCTCTCCACTCATATTCAAAACGTACAGAGATGCGATTTCCAGTATAGCACCAAAGCTCTTTCATAAGACGATAATCAAGTTCCTTTGCCCATTTCCTCTTTAAAAAGTCCACTATGGCTGTCGTACCACTAAAGAACTCGGTCCGGTTACGCCATTGAGAGTCTGCGGTGTACGCTTGAGCAACTCGTTCTGGTTCTCTGGTGTTCCAAGCATCCTGAGCATTTTTTACCTTCATTCTGGCTTTCTCTTCATTAAATGGGGGTTTGATAATATTACTTGCTAATGTCATAGATACAACGGTATTAATAGGCTCAAGTTAGATAATATTTTCTACGGTAATAGTTACTGTCTAGGTTGGATTTTTGAATGAGAAACTCCAAGCCAGTTTATGCATGCATTAATATCCATTAACACCACGCCTATATTTTTTAACTCCTTTAATCCTATATCATAGATAGCCGATGTAGCTTCTTTGGCCAGGACAATTCTGAAATCTCGTTCACTTGCTTCATAGATGGTTGTTCTAGGACAATTAGGAAAATTACAGCCACACACGACTACTGTGTTAACTTCTAGACTACGGAGATGTTTTTCCAATGCCGTATTATAAAATGCTCCCCATCTAGGTTTGTATATTATCCATTCCATAGGACCAATCTGTTGAAGATTACTAGAAAGCAACAAATCTGAATCCAGCCTGATTGAAGGGGAAGGTTTGAGCTCGTCCATCAACTCAGCACCATCACTTCCAAGTATCACCATTTGCTTGCCATTCTCGATATCCTGTCTTCGACATAAATCAACATTGGACCCATCTGCACGATAGAGTCTTATGACATGAATTATAGGATGACCTAGTTCTCTATAGGCCTGAATCAGAAGGTGAATGTATTGTACAGCTTGAAACGTACCAGGTATCTCAGTTGGAGAACTTCTTAGGGTAAAATCGCGTTGAACATCAATGATTATAAGAGCAGAATGTTTGCTATCAGGACTAGTGTAATAATCGTTATTCAAGATTATATTTTGCTACACATCGTATCCAATATGAAGTATTACTATGTACTACCTGATGGAGAGGAAGTTAGTTTGAAACCACTTAACTTCAAATATTGCTAACAATAGCATCTGCTTCTATCTCTACTAATAATTCTGGCGATATTAAGTTGCTTACTTCAACCATGGTAGCCGCTGGATTTGTGTCTTTGAATAGTTCTGCGTGTGCTTTTCCTATTTTTTCCCAATCTCTCTTAATATTAACAACATACATTTTTGTACGTACAACATCATTGAGACCAGCACCGAGTTTTCTTAATGCTTCCTCAATGTTTCCAAGTGCCTGGATTGTTTGTGCATTATAGGCATAAGTCTCTTGTTGATAGGACCTGGAAGAATATCTATTGAGTGGGATGTATTGAAAAGAGAAATATTTCCAAGAGGAAAGGCCCTTGTTCAGAATCATAAGGAAGACGCATAAAGAGTGTGATCTTAAGTAGGCAAAACATTCATGGGAGACTAAAGGAAAGGATGACTACTTCCCTCCTCTCATTATATGTATAATGATCTACATGTTCTTCTCCGCCCAGAGTGATTGAAAATGCAGAGTTGTCACCAGGCGGGGGTGTTGAAACATCAGCAAATCCTGCCCCTTCCATCGTAATCAATCTGTTATCTTTATCATATAACGCTGCGTCCACAGAAACTCCCGTGCCTGTGTTGAGTTATTCACAACAACCCCGGTTATCTGATCCGAAAAATCTCCAATTCTGTATCTATGTTCCATTATGCTCAAATACTTGACTACGTCTCCTGTAGGTATAGTTTCTTCTACTATGCTGGCTGTTTCTGTTTGTTCTTGTGCAAAGAACCTCGTCTGACCTTCACAGACACCCTCTCAATCAAAAATTGAATCAATATTTATCACAAAAAAAATGCAGCAAGGTCTATCAATTATATGGTCAGATAGAGAATGGTCAGATAGCAAACAGCAAATCGAGGATTTCTTCTAACTATCATAAGCAATCAGTTTGTAATTAATAAAAGCCATTAATACCAGAGATATATACGAATATCCATGAAATTCAACTTTTTTGGTAAAAAATTCAAATGTGATAAATGTGGAAAGAAATTCAAAAATGAATCAGAACTAAGAGATCACCTACACACGGCACATGCAGCCTAAAAGACGGTTTTTTGCTAAAAATTGAGTTAAAACAAATTCTTTGCTATTTTTTATTTTTACTCTTTAAATTCCATTTCTCTATTTCCTTTGCAAGAGCAATATCTCTTTTGGTAATAGCATCAATATCAAATGATTTAAGGAATTAGCTGTGATGATTGGATGATGGTTAAACCTCTCAGCAATTTTTGCGATTTCATTTACAAAATCGATAGCATTCATAAAGCTGGAAAATTGAAATAATTTAACAAGCTTTCCCTCTTTTAATTCCCATCCTTCGACTAATTCTTCTGCAATACTTTTTTCTATTTCATGGTTCATTCAATAAAACATTATAACGATGATAAACCTATTATGCTATTAGCCTTTTTTATTATTATCTTCATTTATGCTTTTCATTCCAATGCTTTACAAAATTTTGTTTATTTGCTTCTAACTTTCCTTTCCAGTTTAACATAAAGCAATATAGAAATTTATAACCAAATTTATCGCATTCATGACAGTCATATGTATATATTGCAGAATGACCATGTGCTTCTCCTACTACACATTCTGAAGCACGCCTTAGCTCCGAATACCACCGTAACCAAGTCAGTGACATAAAACTCGGTAGCTCTTCTTTTCCTAAACGTGCAGCCCATTTAGGTGACATATCTTCTAATGTTAATTGTGGTGGTGATAGTAAACATTCTTGCAGGTCTTGATTTCGATGAATTTGATCGTTAATAATGAGTTTGCTTCTCATGGTATGATAGAATAAACATATTATTATAGAATTATAGTATTGTGTCCTGTATCACTGTTTGTTTGATATTATCATAAATAAATGAGCACAAAGATTGCAATATTTACACCATTCGTTAGATCAATAAAGCGGTATTTATTATGATGTGGATAGGCACCTAGATTCTATTGACATCGTAGCAAATACCAACAACCCGAGATGAATAAAGCACAGATGTTGATATTAATAACGGTAATAATTCTATTATTTTAGATGTGACAAATAGTGGGTATTTTTCATTAAATCCTTTTTTATATTCTTCATAAAGTGCCTGGTGAACAGCTTCCATCAAATCACTAACTTCTTTTCTGTCATTTAATCAATTTTTCTGCAGTATGCCGATATCAAGAGAGATTCCAATTCATTCAGCCACCAGGCTTATCATTCTGGATACTCAACTCTAGCCATACAATACAGCTGATCTTTCCGACATATAACAAATCTGAGACACAATTGCGGTAATATATAACATAGCAATAATATGAGTAACACAAATGCTTCAGAAAATAATGTAGAATCCCTTCAACATATGGAACGAGCTATAAAGAATATAGAAAGAAAGAAAAGCAATCAAAGGCCACTCACACCTCGTCAAATAAAGAAGTTAATCGAGTAGAAGGCAGAGAGCTAGAAGAAGGACAGACTTTCCAATATTAAATCCCTCGCATTAACAACTGAATCTTATGTGTACTGTTCATACCCTTCTGACCACCATAACTACAGGATAAATGAAGAAACGTTACAGGCCGAGTAAAATTGTGTTTAGTGTATAAGGAGTTTTCATCCTTATCTTGTAATTTGTCAACTGTAAAATAATATATCTTACGATATAGTCGTAGGAGACCTTGTACTTTGTCTTTGGAATATATAAGAAGATCTGAACGAAAAGCTAA
>JBPCNB010000145.1:0-1845 GCA_051001675.1 Nitrososphaeraceae archaeon
TTGCCAAAGCGTATTTCTGACAATCATTTAACATTTTAAGGAATAGCTTTTTAGCTTCCTCAGACTTTAAACTATCAGCAAATCCTTTCCAAGATTCTATTTCCTTTGTAAGTATATTTTCTTCTGGGAATAAGCTCATTTGTTAAAGCATCGCCTTTTCTTCCATTCTTATTATCACTATTGAAAGGAGTGTCAGCTGCATTTCAGAACACTGACCTACTTCTATCTTTGAGTATATTCTCATACATATATTACGACAAACCATGGGAGAGATCTGAAAAGCTCTTAGCATTATAACGAATGATACTACGTTAGGAGAAAGTAAAGAATAACGGGCTATGAGGCATCAATTGATAGAAGATAGAACTGTGGCAGTAGTTAATGACATAATCTGCCATCTGCCATTCCTAGGCCTCTGAAGTACAAGCTATACTATGTACCATATATTCTTTCCAAATACGCATAGTTAGGTAAAGATTAGATGGATATGATGATCATCTTTGATTTCCCTGTGATTTCATGCTCATCTGCAAATCCTGATGTCGCAGCGAGTATATATTTAGCAGGTTTTGTATTCTTATATGTACATTTGGCTGCATCTAAGGTATTTTTACAGGGGGAAGCATCTTCTACTATATACACTATACTGCCCTCTTCATCAAACCACATTAAATCAAGATCATATTCAATATTCAAGAGCCACATGGAATACAAGTCCGGTTTTTCATAAACTAGGATCATTGCAGAATTAAATGGCAACTTTTGTTCCCTGAACATCAACCATCTTTGCTTGTCTGCAGCAGACCCAGCAATTTCAACCTTAATTACATCTTGATCTACCCTAATTGTTCCCTCAGGAAAGGCTGTGTTTTTATGTTTAATATCTGAAGGGATAAAAATTAAGCCGACCACTCCAATGACAACAGCTGCAATAATCGCCGGTGCCAAGACGGTCACCTTCTGAACCATGTCGTTATAGATAATAAGTAGGAAAATAAAAGATTTGAACCTTATTGGTAATATGATTAAAAACAGCAGTCAAAATTACCAAAACTAAGATGACAACCTTCTATGAAGAAGGAAATAACAACATAGTTCTATGTAGGCTGCGTTATATAAAATAAAATAAGTATATGTGTTATTACAATATATCTGTGGAATAAATAAAAATTAATAATTAACTTTAAATCCCTGAAATTCACCTATATAAACTTCGTATTTTATTTGAACATCATCGACTATTGCCTTGGGTGGACCAGCATAAAACCATTCAATCACTTCGCTAACGTCCATTTCATTTCCTTCTAAAACTGCCTCAACCCGTCCATCCCTCAAATTTTGTACCCAGCCAGTTACTTTGTGCCTATTAGCCACAATTCGAGTATTTTGTCTAAAGTAAACGCCCTGTACCTTACCAGCTATAAATACATGTGCCCTAATTTTTTTGCTATTTTCTGATCCTTTCTTGGTAGAAGTTGACGGAGGAGATGACACTATAAATCAATCAATGTTCCTAATCAAAATATATATAAACCCTATTAACCCGACATAATTGGTTAAAATAACAGACTAAATTATCAACAATTTCGAAGATTGCTAATAACCTCATTTTACATTGATTGTATATTTCACATCGTCATTGTCGTCATTGTAAAATAGTATGTCAGTTGTGGGTTGTTTAGTCTAATTCTGTCTTTACTCTTCTAACAAAATTCCCAATTTCAACTGGCTTTTTGATAAAGCATCCCATACTCAAACTCTTATATTGTTCCCTTAATGCTTCTATGTTCATTTCTCCTGCAGAAATATAACAAACCCTAACATTTAGATCTAGTTCCAGAATCT
>JBPCNB010000146.1:0-2586 GCA_051001675.1 Nitrososphaeraceae archaeon
CCTCTCTACGATGAAACATTATCATATTATATTCATCCTTCATCATTCGTTCACTGTCAAGACCGCCAGCTACTATTGAAGAATTGCCTTTAGATTTTTTCTTATTGCTTATGCAGATTTTTGTTCATTAATTCATTTTCAAAGTTAGGTTTCCCTTTTCAAATCTGCATAATTTTTATTACTCATAACAAACATTGTTTTTAGTTTGTACTTGACCTTCTCAAAGGGGTTATGAGTTTTTGCATCTCCTCTAAGGAAATTAGTCAATATTGTTGAAGAGCTTTGCTTTATTATTATTATCTATCCTTGATATCGCCCAGATAAAGGTAATTATGGCAATTGCAAATATGTGAAGCATAATCATAAGTATAAGTCTATTCTCCAAAAGTTTAATACCATTTAAAGACAATGCATTATATTTTATTTCATTAACCATCAAATATACAACCGAAGTTATTACTGCTAGTATTACAAAAATGTACAAAATCTGGTCTAAACTAGAATGATGGAACAGTATACTATCACCTGCACCTTTTTTATACAGAAAATACTCTCTTATTACAATTGCAGTCATTCCGAGGAGTGGAACAAATTCTATTACTATATCCGTTAAAGAATTTAACTTTATTCCAACTCCTAGTTGGAAAACCCCAAAAGGATACAAGATATTTACCGAATTAATTAGAATGTCCCCGATTAATATGTGCGTAAAATAAGCTATCGAATAAACTAATATCGCTGATCTTTGTAGTTTGGCCATAAAGGCTGCAGCAACAGATACAATTAATGCCAGAATGGCACTATGTGTAAAAGTTCTGTGGCCAGGGTCAATCCCTAATAGTTTAAATCCTATATCTATATCTGGAAGAACAGATAACAACATTATGAGAGGGAACGAGATTCTTTTTATCGATAATATCTTTGAAAGTACATAGCACATTATAAATGCTATAGCAATATGGCCAACAAAGAGCATGCTAAGCCAATGATTAAATGCATTAATAAATGATGTCTACAAATTATGCGCGATTCTGCAGTTGACATATCATGATCCAAAATTGGTTAGAAAATTAGCATACAATTTTGTATTCTAAATTCATTTCTAAAATCGAAGCTAACTTATGAATACCCTATAACTGCATTATAGTCATTCACATTTTTATCATAAGTTAATTAAAAAACAACAACTACGTTGATTTAATATTCAGGGATAATTCAGCTAATAATGCGGGAGTTGAAGGACCGCTTCAGCGGGCGGATAGAATCCAAATCCTTGATTCTATTATTAATTATTATTATTATTATTATATTCAAGATTTTGCGGCTACGAAGTTAAGCCTAAATCGAATAGGCGTTTACTGTAAGCTAGAGTGTATCTCATAAGTTTCCTTATCGTGCGATTTTGTTATTAGTGCCCTTATTCCGTCTTCAATATTCCACTTTGCCTGGTATCCTAGATCAGATTTTGCAAGAGAAGTGTCAGCCATTGTATCCTGTACATAGTTCTTGATAGGGTTAACCATATAATCAGGATTTATATTAGTTCCAAGGTGTTTATTGAGTAGTCTGACCACCTCGTTAAATGAAGTGCTAATACCATCTCCAATATTATAGATCCCATGCTCTATTTCTGAATTCATTGCAAGGATATTTGCGTCTACTACATCTTTTATAAAAGTAAAGTCCCTGGTCTGGAGACCATCGCCAAATATTACAGGAGCGTTTCCCTCTTGTATAGACCACAAAAATTGTGAAATATTATTTGCGAACTTTCCTTTATGCTTTTCGTTATAACCATAAACGCTGAAGTATCTTAAACCAATAGAATTCAAGCCACTTTCTAAATAATAAGATTTCGCTATTGCTTCTCTGCAAAAAAATGAGACTTCATAAAATGTCTTTGGAGTAAGGTTATAAGATTCTTTAAATGGCATAGACTGACCATTATACAAAGAGCTCGACGATGCAAAAATAACTTTTTTTACATTATTTTTTTTTGAAGCCTCCATCACATTCATAAAACCTATAACATTTACATCAATTCCTCTTCTTGGATCATTTTTAAACATCGGAGATGAGCTCCTGGCAGCTTCATGGAAAACATAATTGCATTCTTTAGTTAGACCCAAAACTAGATCATAGTCCATAACGGAACCCTCAACAAATTCTATCTCTTTGGAAAGATGTGATGGAGTCCCTAATGACAAATCATCTAAACCAATTACCTCAGAACTACTATTTATCCCACTTTCTCTTAGAAGACGATTTGCTATGCTAGAACCAATAAAGCCGGCCCCGCCTGTTACCAATACCTTTGTTTTGCTCATTATTTTCTGGAGATGATATCAGTGATATTAAAAGTTCTATAGAAATTATGATTGATAATAGCATATTAACGCAAAAGTATCAAGGAATACTATAAAACAGAAAAACGATTTTTATGACTAACCTATTTGGTTATAATAGACTACAATTTTTTCGATTAGATTTGCAAGATTATATGTTAGTGCGATGAACGGAATAAATCATAAACAATAGGTATAGGGGTCGGCTTAAAATAATTACAAACGATAATCTTGCCAGATA
>JBPCNB010000147.1:0-6959 GCA_051001675.1 Nitrososphaeraceae archaeon
CTATATTATTATCCGTTGTCTGTGAATAATCTCTCTTCTGTTTTACCAGTTGAACCAGATACTGAATCTTTGGGCCCTCATTTGTTATATTTTGGAGAAGCGTTCTTATCTCCATAATGCCGGGTTGTTTGAGAAGCGCACGATGTGTTTTTCCCCTTCCGTCCTCCTCGATTCTGTCTAAGAATGTTTTCAATGAAAAAGACCCCTGGCTCTCTATTAGTTCAATGCAATACATGAGTGTAAGAGCAGAAGATTGATTCATTAATGCATTATACAATGGAGGCCTCTGCTCTTTCAGCGTAAGTTCTATTGTATATTTAAGATCCTCTCCCAGATAGATGAGGTCCCTCTTAAATACCCATTCGATAGATTTCTTCTTTAACACACCTCTTTGGATAAGCCATTTTAGTCTCTCATTGAGCATGGACCGAAGTGTTGCAGCAATGTAACGGTGCTCTTCTGAAAGACTAAACCACTCCCATTTTACATCTATGGGATTAATATATGGTTTTACATCAGGATCATCTTCGTTTCGATATTCTAAATTCTCAATAAAGAGGTTATCACAAACGTCTTGTACTCTCTTCCTTTCCGCACCTGGGCTTGCAGTCAGAGCCAGTATAATTGGACAAGGTGATTGATTGATGTATTCTTTGGCTATTTGGGTATATGAATAGTCCTTAACTGCCTTATGTGCTTCGTCAAAGACCAAAAGACTAAAATCTCTTAATTTTAATCTGCCCTCATTCAAATCATTTTTAACGATCTCTGGCGTGGCGAATACCAACCTAACATTCTTTGCAGACCATACAACTCTTCTTGTCTCAGGAGGAGTCTTGCCTGTGATAGACGTTAATTGCTCGTCCAGAACTTTTAGAACTGAAGAAAATAATTTCAAGTGCTGAGCCACCAAGGGGCGGGTCGGAGCCATGACTAGAACTCTTTTATCTCTATAGTTGTACAATACATCAGCACAAACCAAGGTAGATATTATCGTCTTGCCCAATGCTGTGGGAAGGATTACTAAAGTGTTTCTTCTACTAGCAGATTCTGCTATATTTTTTTGATACAGTCGAAATTCGATAGAATTATTCCAAACGATTGGATGTTCTATATATTCATTGGAAGTCGACATTCTCAAAATTGACAAGCCTTAATCCAATATCTTATTTGTACTTGACTCTATCAAAGCTAAATTTGAAAAACATCTTCTGCACCACTCTTTTGAACCGTCTTCCTTTCAGGATTGACGTCGTCAATACTTCTGGCTAGCAGACTAAGTTTAGGATTTGAGAGAAGCCTATTTATCTCTTCAAGCTCCGAAGCCGAACGTATTATAACGCCTCTTTTTTTTGTAGGGGAGCCTGAAGGACCTACAGGATTTATTTCTATAGCAACTGACGGAGAGGTTCCTCTATATGCAGGTATCTTGATTAGAAATACACCAGGGATGTTAGTAGCTTTTTTATCCCAATCTTTTCCCTCTGCAAGAAACTGTACAAGTCTATTATCAACGGATGACGACATATACTGCTATACAACATACTAGCAAATCAACCTTTCATTTATAAAACAATTAATAATGCACTATTGCTGAGTTAATTTACTATAACACCACATTGTGGTCACATCTCGGGAAATGACCCGCATTTAGCGTTTAATCAGGGGTAAAAATTAAAAGAAAAATTGGAGTTATCTTATCTAGTATGTTACCTCTTCAATTACTCAGGATTAAGATAACCAATAAAGGAAAAAATATATCTCCGGTATTCTGTAAGCCTGTAGACGATTCTTTCCATGAACTGAAACTGGCTGCAGATCTGATCAAACAGTTTGAGGAATCATTTAGAAAAAGGGAAACAAGGGAGTTACTTGGAGAGAGGATCGGCTTACTGGAATCATCGATAGATGACTATAAGTTAGTAAGAGGACTGTATACTCTTCTTGAGAGACGCTGCATATTCAGCAGTTGGAACCAAGCAGAATCTACGGCGAACATAAGTGGCAATTATAGCGTTTATAACCTTGACCCTTTCAATATAAGAAAAAACTTATTTGAAGAATCGTCGGCACAGGGATATGCACTGAATGATCATGAAAGAAAAGAAATAATCAATTCGGTTGCATCAAAAATCAGTATATCTCATGAAACGATAGTCAGAGAAATGTGGGCTGATTTAGAGGAGAATATGATCTTGGAAGGGTTCAAGCCAATTGAACCGGAGAAACTAATATCCTGGTACAATTTATCTCTAATGCAGACACTATTATTTAACAGCACAAAACTTGAATTCTCTGTGCGAGGGGGGTTCAACTGGAAACGTACTCTCAGAGCAGTAAAGAAATTAGGTTTAATGTATAATCTATATTATCGACAGAAGGAAAGACCTCAAGAAGACCAAAAAAAGGCATCAAATCAGAAACCCAATGAAGAAATCAATCCTGCCGACAGCGGAACTGGAAATTCAGCACATACCTCTAGTAATTATGACAAGGACGTCATCTGTTCTATTGATGGGCCACTAAGTATTTTCAAACTCACAGATAGATATGGCTCGGCTATTGCAAAACTTCTTCCTTCAATAATTGTGTCTGAAGAATGGTCTATTAAGGCTTTAATTGTACGCAAGACTGCTACACTGGGAAAGAAAATTTATGAATTTATGACATCCGGTGCTGAATCTCCAGGTCTGCCAAGCGAATCTGATATATTTGCTACTAATAGCAACTTCAAAAACAGGATTTTGGAAAAGACATCATCCTCTTTTTCCTACCTTGACGCTTCATTTGATAGCAGCGTAGAACAGAAATTTGCTAGCAAATTCGAACAATTGTCTAATGGTTGGAAACTCATTAGGGAACCCGAGCCACTAATAATGTCTAACGGCAAGGGGTTTATTCCTGACTTTGCATTTGAAAAATATGGTAAAAGGGTATACTTAGAAATAGTAGGATTTTGGACCAATGACTATCTTGTTAGGAAAATACAGAAAATAAGAGACATTATGTCGTTAGCATCGTCGTTCTCTTCGACACCTGACTCATCATCGCTTGCACCACACCCAAGCTTTGAAGCAAAGGATTTCTTTATAGCAATAAATATGGATACGTATGTATCGAGCGGTGGCATACAGAGTGAAAAGGTTCTTGCTAGCTTGAGGTTATCTGATTATATTGAAAAAAATCGCCTTATAATATATAAAAATGATAATGTGCCTATTAAATCGATTCTCGACCATCTAAAGACAATAGACTTCAAAATGATAGAAAGATTGGCGAGAGATAATCAGATACGGTTAGCGGAGGAATTAAACCGGATTATTGTTAACATGTCAAATCTGAGCGAAATAATTTCACTTGAGAAAATAGCTGAAAAATACGATATTCCAGTTGAATCAATCCTTCAAATTATCAAAGACAGCGCCATAACGAAAAACAGTGACTACAAAGATCGCTATATGGTAGAGGACAAATATTTGATTCCGCTTGCTAAAATAAAGGAAATAAAACCACTCCTAGGTAATGATATTAGGTATATAGATGCTTGCCGAATCCTTGCACATCATCACGTTCCAGAGTCATGTTATACATTTATTCTTCACAAAATTGGATATGATATACTCTGGCACAGCATGGATATTAATGGTGCTAGTATCAAATTACACGATTCGCAATTGAATTCTAACTAGCTGCTACGGAATAATGTTGAATACATATCTTGATTATGTTTTCAAATATTCAGCTAAAGTATCTCGGATTGTGACAGAAGAGAATGGAAGGTATATGCTAAATATAGAAAAAATTAGGATTTGCAGAGATGACCTTATGCAGCTAAAGTTTGAGGCTCACTAACTATATTCCCGAATGAAGGAGATTTCATTGACATCAATTTGTTTAATACTATCTTCTGATCGGGATTTGTCTTAGAGCATCAATCTCCTGCTTTATCTCATTGCTATTTTCGTCACCATAGATAACAAGTATTCTATCATTTTCATTTGCAACATAATTAGCAATAGAATCTGTTTCAGTACCATTTACGAAATATCGTAGTTTTTTGTCGGCAGTATCACAGAATTCCCTTCCGTCGTCCCCCACAATACATCCATTCTTGATATCCATATCCACACTTGTTAGAAATTCAATAAAAGGCACTTCTGTCGCATGTCTATGCAGAGTCGTACCATCATTATTTTCAACATGTATTAGTCTGGACTTTACTTGATATTTGCTTTGACTGAAATCAATAGGGGCTCCGTCCAATTTTACTAGAAAAGCCGCATGCTCGTGGGCTGAGCCTATAGGTCCATATTGATTACTATTGTTAGGTTGTAACGAATATACTATTGCAGAAATAATAGCTACTGCTATGACAGCGATAACAACAGGAATAATGATCCTCATATATCGTTTTCGTTTGCGCCTGCCAGCTGCGAAATAACTGACCTCTTTATTCTTATTATCGCTTTCGTTCTTTTTTTTATCTGCCATAGCTCATGGGTACGTCAGTTCCAATATTTTAGGCTTCGTTGAAAGGTGATCCTTGATCTGCGGCTAGGGATAATTACAGTTTAATGAATCCTAAAAAAAGAAATCTTTGAGAGCGTTAGATTTCAGTAGGGAGCTCAATCTTATTGCCCCATTCTCCCCATGATCCAAGATAAACTTTCACATTCTTATAACCAAGCATTTTCAATGCAATATAACTATTAGCTGCCCTATAACCGCCTTGACAGTACGTTATAATCCTTGTATTTTTTGGGATGCTTGCGTACATTTTTCTTAGTTTCTTACTAACTTTGAAAGAACCATTTTCAATATTTTCACTCCAATTGACATTTACTGCATTGGGGATGTGACCGGCCTTTGCTGCACGGAGAACAGATCCGTTAAATTCCGAATTTGAGCGTGTGTCAATGAGTATTGCTTTATTATCCTTCTTCTTTAGCACGTCGATTATGTCCTTGTAGGTTGCTAAAATTTTTGGATTGATTATATTTTCAGCAATAGAATGCTGATAGGGATTACTCTTTGTTTCTACTTTGAATCCCTTCCTCTGCCATTCTTCAAACCCACCATCAAGCAAACTAACATTTCGGTGTGAGAAGTAACTCAGTAGCCATACCCCTCTCGCAGCGGTGGGTCCAGAAACATTTTCATAAAAGATCACCAGCATGCCCTTTGTTAGTCCAAGGTTTGAGAGAAGAATTCGCGATTGTTTGTTAAATTGTGAAATCCCGGGTTTAGAAGTGTCATGCCAATGAAAGTGCATAAGATCTACATTGATAGCACCTGGGATATGTCCTTGTGCATATTCAGCAAAGTTCCGAACATCCACTATTGCCATTTTCTTTCTCTGACTCTTGTCACATAGTAATGAGTTTAAGTTATTTGCATTTATGACAAGTTTCACGTTAGACTTTATTTAGATGTCTTAATATTTATTCCTCAAATTGCTAAAATTATATTCATTGCGACAGCCATCGTTCACACGTAGGCAAAATAACTTTATAACATTTTATTAGTGTTAGA
Organism: Nitrososphaeraceae archaeon; assembly: GCA_051001675.1. Lineage (GTDB taxonomy): Archaea > Thermoproteota > Nitrososphaeria > Nitrososphaerales > Nitrososphaeraceae > TH5893. The sequence continues at coordinate 5,533 of JBPCNB010000147.1, forward strand.
CGTCCTAAGTCTACCTTTCTATATATTGTATACGAGCGATATTTACCAATGAGCCATAGGTGCTGAGCCATTTTTTATGGTTCCTGTAGACAGGATCCACGGTACCTAGATGATTCCAGAATTGCCTTGAATGATTCGGCTCTAGTATATGCATCAATTCATGAATGATTACATAATCTATGACTTCGGTAGGAGCTGCCGACAAAAGAGCATTAAAGTTTAAGTTTCTCTTTTTTGAGCAGCTTCCCCATCGTGACTTTTGTCTTTTTATAGAGAATGTATTATAATGTATATTTAACTGAGAAGCAATCAAAGGTAGATGCGTGGTAATAATTTTTGCAGTTTCACTTTTGTACCATTTGAAAATATCTTGTTTATACTTACGTCTATCGGTTACATGAAAAGTTATTGTACGCAGACTCTCAGATACCACCACAAATGACATTCTATCTTTGATTATTCTAATCCAATATCTTTCACCATGAAAGCAAATTGTGTTTTCTCGAAGATGTTCCTCGTCAAAATTCGATCTTAACTTTTCATAATATTTTGAAGCGTTTGCAATCCAGTTTTTCTTCTCCTCAACTAAATCTATGAGATCTTCAATATTGTAGGCTGATGGTATTAGCGCATGTATTCCTAGAATATCAACTATGATACTAGGTTTTTTTGCCCTATTGCTTTTCTTAATGTTTATGGCCAGAGTTTTTCCATCTGGAAGCGCGATTGATATGTTCATGTCTTAGATAGGAAGCTATAGTTGGCCCCTGAATGGCTTTATAATGATGTCGTTTTTAGTATGACTGTTTATTCGAAAACGATTTGTACGAATGAAATAGATGACTCTGCCGAAGTAAAGTGCAATTAAATATGGCTACTACATATGCAATTACGGTATCTAGCCGTATGCGGAAAACAAATAGTACAACAGATAAGACAGCCGCGGAGCCATTGCCGAAGTGGGCAGAGGATGAAATCAAAACTGTTCAATTTGGGCAGCCAGAAACTTTAGTTAGGACGGGATATATTCTTGATATTTACGAAGAGCAATCAAAAATTGATATACAGCTTTATGAAGCTTTGCAGGACGGTAGAACGATCATTGAAGGTTTGGATATTCCCAAATCCATATCAATGAATGGCTTTATGAAAGGAGTTGTTTATGAATTTAAGATTAAGATTTTTAAAGGTAATTTAAGTGCAAAGCTCGTTGATCTGCTGCAATCTAAATTTTCTCTTCAAATGGATGCGATATATAAATTTGAACTACAAGAAATTCAGCTTATGGACGTGGAATCAGACATTACTACTACTCCTCCGCCTTCTGATGGAGAGGACGGAAGTGACGGCGAAGAGTAGAAATAATTTCCACTATAGGTATCTTTAGTATAGTTCTTATCGATCTCAATATATGCTGACCACTGACT
>JBPCNB010000148.1:0-5854 GCA_051001675.1 Nitrososphaeraceae archaeon
GAATGGGATACAATACGATACAATTAACAGGAGAACGTACAAGAACAGCAAAGACCTTATCTCAAGCATACCTTATTTGCTCATGAAGACTAATAGCCGTTAAAAACCTTATGGAGTTCATAAATTCTTCCGAGTTTTGCAGGATAGAAATCAGTTAATCGAGAGATAATTGAAAAATAGCTTTAGGTCTGCGAAGGAATCAAGATAATTCGTATCATTTTACTCAAATCTAGAAGGCTGATCACTTTGGGTGGAATTGGCAATACCCAAAAAGTTTATTGATTTTATGAAATGATCTCTGACTTCTGTAGTAGTTGGACTATCAAAAACATCAGGAGTTGATGAGAAACTAATAAGGTAACCATTGTCAGGAGTTTCCACCAACCACCGTTGATCTGCCCATCTTAACGCATTGTCTTCATACTTGTCCTTACGAGTATAGAGAAAAGTCCCTGACTGTTGATTATCTATAGCGCCGAAACTCGGTTGTTCAATCACCTTATACTCGTTGCTGTAATCAGTCGTTATGCTGTCCTTAAAAATCGAATAAACTGAAGATCTAAAATCCTTACCCTGAAAAGATGATTTATTCAGATATTGCATGAGTATAAAACCGCCAGAAATTGTGGGTGAATTCAATTGAATGTCCACCCCTTCATCAAACCTGGATTTTTTTTCTATTACCTGCCAATCACCAGGGTATTGAAATTGAATTTGATATTTCTCACTAGTATAATTCGAATATGGTGCAGCATACGAAGAGTCAAAAATAACTCCCATTGAGATTATGATTCCAGTAATAGCTGTCAGACCGACAAGATACATAGATCGACTTGTAAAGTCAAAAAGCTGGATTTTGTAACCCATATTTTTCATACGATTATGGCGTACGTTGAAAGAAATATTTAACTCTTACAGCAAAATATTATAAAATAATGTCATCATATCCAATTCAATGAAAAAATTAGCTACATACGCGGTCGCATTCTGTACTTTGATTTTGCTTCAGTGTGGCTCTCTTGTCGCCACAGCAGTGGCACAACAAAATATTCCCGTGCTAAAGCCACCTCCTAATGACATAAAAGACATCATGTTGACTGTTTCACCCTTGATTGATGTAGAATACCAAGGCGAATCTGTTGTTGTATTAAAGGCGGATGAAAATGCATTGCTATTGTCAAATGGAACTCTAATGCCATTTTGGAACGCCATTGATTTGGTAAAACATTATGGATATTCATTGAATGATGTTACCACATCAGGGATGGGAAGTCAAGGAAATCCAACGCGGTTCTATGCCATAATGTCAAAGCCTTAGTTTCATTCAACTTGGAGATTAGTAGATATTTACTTGCATGACGAGTAGAGTTAGAGCATAACGTAGATATTCATTATTGCCGTATTAATTTCAATGAGTCCATACAATAATGAATTGGATCAATACCGAAAAACCATCGGTCAAGTAGAACCTGAACCTGAGCCAGAGCCAAATGAACCAGAAAATCCTGGTGGTGGCGGACAAGTCACAGACAATGAAGACCCTGCCTAATTTTTTCTATTAAGACCATAACTTCCATTTTACTCCAATTGTCGCAATCACACGGACAATACCACATCAATTCAAAGATATTTTATGAACACTCAATCCATTTTCTGACGCAAGGATATACAAGTTACCGTCGGGTCCTACTTCCATATCAGTAATCCTCCCGAATCCGCCTGCAAAGCTTATCTTTTTATTCTCATTGACAGTATTCGCAATCTTGTCTTTCAACTCTCCATCTAGTTGGAGTTCGTTCCTGTATGAGTTTAATTTAAAATTATAAATAGACCCAGTATTTGCGTCACCAACAAATAAAGTATTTGTGTACTCAGCACCATAATTGCCAGAATTAAAAAATACTAAAGCTGTTGGAGCTACTGTGGGGATCCATGTAAACTCTGGTTCACTATAATTACCCTTCCCATTGAACGAAACGAGTTTCTCTGGATCATGTACTATTTTACCCATCTGTTCAAAATTCGGTTCCCACACTCCCTGAACCTTAACCCAACCACTATTGAACCCTGGTTCAACTATATTAATTTCGTCACCATAATGTGGTCCGTTCTCAGTGTCCCAAAGATTGTCTGTGAGGGGATCCCAGTCGAATCCAAAACTGTTTCTTATGCCATATGCATAGTACAAATTGAGTGGTATTGTGCTACCGAGTATTCCATCTCCAACTGGTTGTCCATCTTGAGTTATGCGAAGTATACCGCTTCTTCCATCTAAAATGCTTGAGTTAAGATAGTTCTGTGCCATGGTATCATATTTTCTACCTCTAAATGTTCCATCCAAATCCCCTACGCTGACATACAAGTTATTATCGGGTCCTAAAGCTATAATCCCACCCATGTGTCTAGGTCCAGGCATCGCGGGAAGATTTAGCAGAAGCTTAGGATTTATTAGTCTACCATTAACGAAATCGTAACCATATACACGATTCCCAATTGGTTCAACCGGATTAACTTTGTCTTCATCCTCCCTGTCCTTATGTGCTTCAGTATAGTAGAGAAACACTCTTAGTGTTTTATTCCCGTCTTGAGATACAGCAATTCCTAGCATTCCTCTATATCCTACTGTAGCAACATTCACATCGAGCACAGGCTGTCGAAGCATCGTACCATTCATAATCCGGAATACTTTTCCTTCGTCCCTATCTAAAATAAGAAAATCATCTTTTCCCAAGAAAGCCATCGTTGATGGTTTAAAGGGTGCACTGAAAATTTTTTCGATTTTAAAAAGCGGATTTGTAGGAGCTGGCATGGAGTAAGCAAACTGAAAAACCATTTGAACAATAACAAGAAAACAAAAAGACAAAGCCAATCGTAATAAAAAACCCGCAATCATCGTGGACAACTTGAATATTTTAGCTGTGTAAATAAAATCAACCAGGACCTATTGTAGAGACGGTTTGGTGCTGAAAACATGAATTTTGCTACTATCTTTGTCCACGACAAATAATTTTCCAGTAGCATCTATTGCAACATCTCTAGGCTTAATTTTTAAACCGTGAGTTAATTTTGACAAATCGAGTTGAGATGATGGCTTTCCATCGTCAGTAAAAACTAGTATTCGAGCATTTTTGCGATCAGATACAAAGACTAAACCTGATCCCGTGTCGTAAGTTATACCATCAGGACGATTAAGCTGGGAGACGCCCGCTCCACTTGAACCCCATTTTTTCATGAATTGCCCATCACTATCAAATTTTTGAATCCTATCATTACCTGTATCAGAGACATAAATATTACCGCTAGTATCTATTGTTATTCCGGTCAATAAGTTAAATTGACCATTACCACTGCCAGGCGATCCCCATTTTATTAGAAACTTTCCATCACTATCAAATTTTTGAATCCTATTATTATGAATATCCGTCACATAAACAAAGTCTCCCGAATCGATAGCTATGTCTCCAGGATGATTGAACTGACCACTACCACTCCCAGCCGCTCCCCACTTTGTTAGAAACTTTCCATCACTATCAAATTTTTGAATCCTATTATTGCCTATATCTGAGACGTAAACATCTCCATTTTGATCTATTGTAACATCTCCTGGGTGGATAAACTGTCCGTCGCTATCTCCGGATGCCCCCAATGTTGATAAGAAGTGACCTTTAGTATCGAAAATTTGTATACGATCATTATCCAAATCTGAAACATAAATTCTATTATTTGCAGCAGAGTATTCAATACTCGCAGGGCTGAAGAATTTCCCTAAAGTTGAGCCTTCAGAACCTATAGTTCCCAGGTATGTGGGTTTCAAGGGGTAGTGAGCTGACTGTTGATTAGTAAAAGCCTGCACATCGGACTGGGTCGGCGTAGGATTCGATAGGATACTTATCGAGGTATTCTTGCCGATCTGCGGTAAGATAGGATTGGATGGAATACTCTTTGAAACGATTGACGGTTTTTTAGTTTCGGGTTTCAGAATAGAATAGCCAGACGAACCATCGGGATTCTGCCAGGCAATAGTGAGGGTATATACTTTGCCTCCTATATTGGAGCTAGTTATAGGAATGTCAAAAGTCGAAACCGCATTTGAACCGATAGTAGCTGGATCGGCGTAATTGAACTCACTTCCGAGGAATTTGTTGCTCTGGTCGTAGAATGATGCTAACACCTTGACATAATTTAGCGGTTTATTTTCCACATTTTTTACCTGTCCGAAAATATGCATGTGACCGTTCATAACCCCGACTGACTGGTTAAGCAGTAAAACTGGCGAATTCTCGTCCGAAGGTTGTGCTCTCACTAGTTGTAAATCGTACGACGAGCAGGTAAAGAGGAAGACCACTCCAACAAGTAAAGTTAACATGAAAAGTAAAGGTTGACGATAAAGCTCCATTTTGATTTTTCTACTTCCTTACTATTCATAGGTTTGCTTTTAACGTTTTTGGGCGTAGATTTTTAGTTTTTCCTAAAATAATTGCAAAATCATACTGATTTGCAACGTATTTATAAAGACGCTCGTATTGATACATTGTCAGGATTCGGGGATTGAGGATAGCATTTAAGATAGGTAAATTGTTAGGGATAGCTTTTTTAATTGTCGGTCTAATTTCTTCCTCTGTTGTAGGCAAGGGCTTTGCAATCTTGCCAGATGTTCCCTTAGTCAAAATAACTTCGCATAAAATTGGTGAATCCGTTCCAGCAGGTAACCTAACTATAAGTGGGACTTCTAGCGACAATTCGACGACAGACTGTCAAGTTTTTGCCGACTGGAACGATTTGAAGCCATTTCAGAAGGCAATTCCAACCGGACCCGACGGTCCAGCTGATTATTCCACATGGAAATTTGCCTATACTGGATTCTATCATCTTATTGCGAACGGTTCCAATGAACTTACCTCCAAACTTTCATGCGCCGACAAGGATGGGTATCTAGCAAAATGGTATAGTGTAAATATAACTGGATTGGATCAGAAACCTGAAAACACATCTAAATTTATAGAGACCTTGCAAAAGGATAACCTTACAGATGCTTATCAAAAAGCCATTTTCACTTCTTTAAAACTAGAGGTCCCGACTTACTCAGAGGCTAAGACGCTAATAAAAGAGAAGAAGATACAATATAAAACCACTAATGAAGACTTGAAGAGGTTTCTAATTGAATACGTAAAGGTGTATTCTGGGATAGAGATGAATACCTTAAGTCCACAGCAACAGCAACTGATCAAGCTGTTACCAATAGTATTAAGACAGAATCCAACACCGGAGCAGAAAGTTCAGCTTGAGGCTCTCTTACCAAATATCGTAAGTACAATATTAAGATCATTGCAGGGGAATGAGCCACAAGCCAATCCACTTCTTAACCTGGCAAAACCGTTCTTCACCCAGCAACAGTGGAATGCTTTTCTTGCTGGTTACAAACTTGGAGGAATATTAGCTAGTCAGGCGAATTCTGGTCAACTACGCTTCGGTGATCTATTACTTGCTGCAGGGTCAATTTACCTATCTGCTTACACGGGAGGTCTAATTCCAGCTGACGTAATTTATGGCATCGCAAAGGCAGTCATTCCAGCCGCAATCAATTTCCTTTCCAATTTGGGCAAGCGTCAAAATCCTTTACAACAAGTGGGCTATGCAATTCCAGTCAATCCTTGTGATATGAATTCTACGTTGGTACAGTGTAATCCCAATTATATTGCAATTCCATTTGGGAATTGTTTCGAAGGTAATATATCAAAATGTGCAGACATGGACCCAACTCGCAATATAGGATATTGCAATGATCTTGAATTTGATTGCATCCGAAATGGAAATTATACGCCACCCTATCCAGGGCGTGACGGGTCCTCATATT
>JBPCNB010000149.1:0-3521 GCA_051001675.1 Nitrososphaeraceae archaeon
TTTAGACTTTCTCTTGGAGGGGCTAGTGAGTTGTTTGGTATACAACCCGATCTCGCAACGTATGCAAAAGCTATGGGTAATGGGTTTCCTATTTCAGCTATTACAGGCAAGAAAGAACTGATGGAACAATTTGCTCCTATGGGCAAAGTCTATCAGGCAAGCACATTTGCCGGAAATCCAGCTTCTGTTGCGGCAAGCATATCAACAATTAAAACCTTAATCGAACAAAAGAACTGGATCTATCCCAAAACTGCAAAAACATGCGATAGCATAGTTAGGGGAATACACGATGCGTTGGAAGAACATAATCTCGATTTTTCACTCACATCCATTGGATCGATGTTTCAATTGTTCTTTACTGAGGGCGGAATAAAGGATGCAAACATCATGAAAAAAACTAACCTTAATTTATTCAAGGTATTGTATGATGAATTGTTAAAATCAGGTGTGTTCATTCCCCCTTCGCAATTTGAAACGTGCTTTGTATCGTATTCACATTGTGAGGAAGATATAGATCAGACAATTGAGTCATATTCAAATGCATTACAAAAAGTGAAGGAAAAACTATGATCAACAAATTAACAGTAGGAACCAGAGGTAGCAAGTTAGCAATTATTCAGACAGAAACTGTAGTAACAGCACTCAAAAAAAAATTTCCATTTATTGATTTCAATGTTATGACAATTAAGACGAAAGGAGACATAGACAATAGACCCATATTTACCATTGACAGAAAAGGAGTCTTTGAAAAAGAAATAAACGAAGCGGTAATCAAAAATACTATAGATTTTGCTGTACATAGTCTAAAAGATATTCCGTCAGACCTTTCAGATATCATTACCGTAGCAAGCATTCCAAAACGATCCAAGCCAAATGATGTATTAGTATCACATAAAAAAATCAAATTAAAACAACTTCGACCCGGTGCAGTTGTTGGGACAAGTAGTCTTAGACGAGCGATCCAGTTGACGAGACTGCGTCCAGATTTGGATGTTAGACCAATAAGAGGGAACGTGGAGACACGAATAGGTAAAACAGTTTCAGGAGACTATGACGCAATTATTCTCGCGGAAGCAGGTCTCCTTAGACTTGGGCTAGAGGACCAAATAGTTGAAAGGTTCGCTATTAAAGATTTCGTACCCGCCCCAGGGCAGGGTTCGATAGCGGTGGTATGCAGAACAGATAATCAGGAATTAATAGAATTATTAAAGAAAATTGAAGATCCTCAATCAAGGACTGAGATTGATGCCGAGCGTGCATTGTTACAGCAAATTGAAGGAGGGTGTCGCTTTCCAGTAGGAGCGTTAGCAGTTACCAGGAGCAGTAACAGATCCATGAGTAACAAGATTAGGACCAGTACTAACAAGAAGTTCTATCCAAAAACACAAGAGCCGCGCTATATCCATTTATATGCTAGTATATTTTCCGCTGATGGGTCGAAGTGTATCAAACTAAGAAAAAGGGGGAATACTAAAGATGCAAAAAAACTAGGAGTGAACATGGGGAAATTATTAATAAAAGGTGGAGCCTTGGATTTAGCCAAAGGTTGGCGTGACGCTGTTCAACAATGGAACAGAAAGTAATTTATGTGAAAAAAATTGGTAGGAAAAGTCTTTATCTGTGGAGCAGGACCGGGGGATCCAGATCTGCTAACCCTGAAAGCCACCAAACTACTCAAGGCGTGTGACGTTGTACTTTACGATAGACTAGTAACGAACGAAATAATCAAACAGATTCCCAATACTTGTAAAAAAATCTACGTAGGTCGCAAGAAAGGTGACTCTGCTATCAATCAGGATAAAACAAACGACCTTATGGTAAATTATGCGAAAAAAGGTGGAAAAGTTTTGCGTCTAAAAGGAGGCGATCCTTTTATCTTTGGTAGAGGTGGGGAGGAGGCAGAGTATTTGCGCGAACATAATATTCAATTTGAAATAGTTCCAGGAATTACATCCCCTATTGCATCTGCAATATATGCAGGGATTCCTTTGACACATAGACGGTTTTCATCTTCTATTGCTATTGTAACTGGACATGAATCGGATCATAAGGGAGAACCTATTGTACACTGGAAAAAATTAGCCACTGCTGTGGATACAATAGTAATAATGATGGGGGTAGGTCAACTAAGGCAAATATCTTCGGAATTGATTAAAGCAGGCATGAACAAAAATATTGATGCTGCAATTATTGAGAATGCCACTACTGCGGAACAGAGAGTTGTCAAGGGGACTGTTGGAACTATTGTCGACATATCAAACGAAGCACAGATAAGACCCCCCGCAATAATCATAATTGGTAAGGTAGTTTCTTTACAGGAGAAGCTTTCTTGGCTACATAGTGTACCTAGAACATGATTTTGACTACTAGATTGCGAAACAGAATAATGGCCATTACCCGAAGCGGTCAGTCAGTCAAAGAATTTTCGGACCTAGTAATTTTAGAAGGCGGCAGAGTAATCGCCTTGCCTACAATCGATATAATACCTACTGATCCAAAAGTAGTTGAAGAAATTGTACAGCTCATTACTAGAAGAAATCATGATATCTGTGCATTTCTAAGCGCTAATGCAGTAGATGTATTATTCGATTTAGCATGCAAGACAAGTAAGGTAAAACACCTATTGTCATTACTGAATCGTAGGACAATAATAGCTATAGGTCCAAATACAAAAAAGAGACTCGAAGAACGTGAAATAAAAGTCCACATAGTTCCTGAAAAGTATTCAACAGAAGGATTAATAGAGATGTTTTCTTCGGATATCCGCTTGGTAGAAGGTAAAAGCATCATTATACCAAGAAGTGGAGGATCAGATGCTTTAGTCACGACGTCTCTTCTACATCTGGGAATGTCAAACGTGGATGAGATCTTTCTCTACAATGTTAAATCTTCAGAAACAAATAACGCCATTTGGGGTGAATTTATTTCGCTCCTTACTATGAAGAGTGTAGACTGTATTGTATTTACAAGCCCATCTGCTGTTAAGGCATTTTTTAAGATTGTTATGAACACTAATAATCTAGTAAAGATAGAAACTGAATTAAATGAGATCAAGATGATCATAGCAATTGGGCCTCGAACTTGGCAGGAATTAGAGAAGAGAGGGATTAGAGCATTTATAGCAGAGAATCACACAATTAGAGGAGCTTTTGAACTTGCAAGAACAAAATTGTCCTAGGATAAATACAAGAGATTTGAGGTTGGATTGCCCATAAGTCAATATACCCCTCTTAAGATTGTACACTTGTAGGCTGTTTTAAGACCAAAATGCAGGTAATTATGTCTCCAGAAGAGCATAAGTATCAAAATATATATAATACATAACGGCGTTATGTATAACATGACAACTGAAGAGCTGAATATGGATTATAGCAAGTACGATTTTAAGGACTCTACAGAGTTATATGTTTATTTAAGTAAAAAAGGCCTGTCTAGAGGCACCGTTGAAGAGATTAGCAAGCTAAAAGGTGAGCCCGACTGGATGAGAGACTTTAGATTGAGATCCTATGATGTTTTTATGA
>JBPCNB010000150.1:0-1407 GCA_051001675.1 Nitrososphaeraceae archaeon
GATCTACGCAGCAGATACCGGAGAGAGAGTTAAAGTCTATCCTTGGACGAAGCAAGAGACAGGAGATTTCGAACTCGAATATAATTTTCCAAGGAATGGTAACTACCAGGTTGTTATCAGTGTGGCAAATAATCCTGACGCGACTGGTAGCAATAGTAGGGTTATAGATCCTCCTAGAGATACCTTGAGCAGTACTTTAAACTGCAACTGTGATAGGGCTGTTTTTAATATTTCGGCATCCGAAAATTTTGGTAATATTTATTCCTCAGTAATCCTTGCTGCAGTAATAGTTCCCTTAATCGTACTTGGTTTAGTCCTGGGAATTACTTTTAGGGGTAAAAGGAGGAGTAAGTCGCTCTATCCTAATCTGACAAACACGGAGGCCCTAAAATGGTCTGTGATGCTACTTGCAATAGGAGGAGGGCTTGTTCATCTTGCTATATTTTCTGAACATGCATCACTTAGACTAGAATACAGTTTTTTTCTGCTAGCTGCAGGAGGGATACAAATTATGTATGGTGTGATGTATGTTATGATAACCCTTGCAGGTCAGTTAACAACAATATCAACCGGGGACGAAAAGATAGACTCCACCGCCGCCACAAAGTCATATTATCAGAAAACTGTGATAATCAATTTGTTTGGATTAATAGGGACTGGAGTGCTGCTTGGGCTATACACCTATACAATAGTTTTTCCTCCTCCATTGTCGCCTAATAACGAGCCAGAGAAAGTTGATTTTGCAGGTATTCTAGCCAAGTCAATAGAGCTCTTTTTGGTAATAGGTATTGTATATTTACTAAAGTGGGAAAAGAAAAGATTACAACATCAAATTCTTCATATTAAATAAGTTGTCTCATTTTTCATATTGTTATATTGTCTAGCGAGAAACTAGTTCATTACAGTAGGCCATTGTTAGAGATTTAAATGGTGACCATTAATTAATAACCAATTGAGTGGACTTTTTTAGCATTATACCAAGGTTATATAACATTGACGTTTATCCCGTCTTCAATTATGATATTATTTGGTGATTCTGTGTGTTCTCATTGTCGATACATTCACATTGAACATCCCATATAACATTAGTTAGTCTGTGACGTCAATAAGCTCGAACTTTTTACTTTGGAAAGAATAAATTCTTCCTAGCACGGGTTATTGTTTTAGGGAGGTTATACCAAAATCCATATCTTCACTAGTTAATTGTTAGCCATACAATAAAGTACCGCCATGATTGGCTCTTATGTTCTACTCCTAGAAATAAATCAAAATCTTAAGATCCTGATGTAAATCTGACAATCTTTTTCCTTACTTCAAGCATCACTTAAGCAAGAGACTCTAAATCAGTCTTATTAGCAGTCAGAGTTCCAATTTTTCAGGGTTCATTTAAGAACGGTAATATTGAAG
>JBPCNB010000151.1:0-3119 GCA_051001675.1 Nitrososphaeraceae archaeon
CTTCACATTATGCAGCGTTTTATCATTAAACATAATGTCTCTACCTCTGTGATGTACCTCCGCTAAGTTTTCCGGTAACTTTAAGGATTTTTTAGGGTAATTTTCAACAAGAAAAACGCGCTTATCATTTTTTGGAGAAGCATCTATAACTTCTCTGATAGGAGTATTACTCAAAAGACTTCCGTCCCATCCAAAGATTCCTTCTTCGACTTTTGCCCATGGAAAATTGTAGGACGGATGCGCTGAGGTTGCAAGTAAGTGTCTGGGCTTTATGGGTTGTTTGGTACTATCAAATATTAATGGCTCTGCAGTTAAGACATTTACCGCGGTTATTATCAAACGAGCATAGGGCATCCCTGCAGGCCGCAGCTTATCATAGTCAACATACTTCTCCAAAGTCTTAATTAATGGCGAGTGATCTTACAGATAAGTCAATTTATCTGGTCTAAAATATTCTGGATCATTTATTGCGTAATCAGGCTTCCATCGAGGTACAAACATCTTTTCATTGCCATAAGTTGCTGAACTAAGAGATGATAACATAGATTTGAGTTGCAGATCATATTGTATTGATGAGAATTCTGTTGAATTTTCAGAGGCATAAAAAATGTAGCCATCCATTCTGCAAGAGAACTAAGGGGGACGGAGCTCTGCTAATTCAAGCCAAAAATTTTCCAGCGCTATTTCTGGATGATTTCTTTCTCAACTGCCCGCTATGATCGCAGCATTTATTCCACCAATTGAAGTGCCAGCCATAATATCGATTTTGACATTATTATTTACAAGAGCCTTAAAGGCACCGCAGCCAATTGCTCCTAGAGAACCTCCTCATTGAAGTACTAAGATGTTTTCAAGTGTCCCCTCGATATTGGAATCTTTGACTATCTTCATCCTCATTTTTATTCATTACTACTTAACAGTATCATTAACAGCACAATACTTAATTTTCTCTACTTCAAACTCTATACAAAACCTTTTTAATTGCATTTATGAGTTGTATCCATTCTAACCTACTGGTCATTTCAGAAACGAGCTAGCCCTCTAATGCTTGACTTGAGTTCGTTCAGACTTGATTATAGTTACTTCTACTATTCAGTTCTGAAATACTTTATAGTGCGAGTACTACCAATGTATGAATTATACACTGTAGGTTTTGGAGGTTATGGTGAGAAAGTATTTTGACTTCTTTTAATTCCTTCATAATGTAGTTCTTACAAAAATTATTCTTGTGATGACCGTGCATGTATCTTTTCTTGTTCTTCCAGTATCTGCTCAGGATCAGCCTCTATCTGTTCTAGCTCTCTCTCTTCCTTCTGTAGTTCTACTGCAATCTGGATGGCGTCAATGTGATCATCCCGCATTACTTGTTCTCGTGGTGTCAAATCTTTTACCCAAATATGTTGGACTGTGTGTGTAGGAATTAACTCTCTACGTATCATAGAATTACGACTTTCTTCTTTGTAGAAGGTTATCGTTATATAATCGGAGACTATCTGAATATTTATGGTTTCGCAAATTTCGGGGTTTTTTACTGCATCAAATTCTTCTAGCATCGCTGAGTTTGGCTTTGATCGGGATCTAATTGCATAAAGAATAGTTACATTTGCTACTTCGGTACCATGAAACTTGACTACCTTTTCACTAACAGTCATAAGTTAGCCCTGCAATACTTTCTATAAATAATTTACTTTAGAAGTACCCCTGCGATGAAGGGAAGGTAATGAGCATTCATTGTTTGTTGCTTAAGGGCTTATAATTATTCTAATTAAATTCAACCTAACTGATGTTGCACCCTTGCCATTCAGTACGCTCTCTTTATATGTATCTGCGTTATCCTAACTGACATTTCTTCACTGGAATGAACATGTTATATATTCCAGTGTAGGGTCAACATGACTTCATTACGGGTTAGTCACGACGCATCTATCACCAAACAAATTTGCCTTTTAACTCAATCACAAACTCTATGATCTGCATACATTCATTCATATTAGGAATCAAGTTCAAGGATTCTAGACATTTATAATATGAGTTACGGAAGAAGAAACGGCGGTTACGGTGGAGGCGGCGGTTACGGTGGACGCCAGTATAATAATAACTCAGGTCCAAAACCTGTGGAAGTCGGAAAAGAATACGATGTGCAAGTTACGGAAACAAGTCAAAGGGGTGATGGAATTGCCCGAATACAAGGCTTTGTTATCTTTGTTAAGAATGGAAAAGCAGGAGATAATCTGAAAGTAAAGGTTAATTCTGTCGGAAGTAGGTTTGCCATTGCAGAGATTGTGAATAGCTAAGAAAAAGGAAATTTTACCCCACAATATTTTATTTAATTGTATCGTTAGTTGTATTAGCAATAAATGTGGTAATCGTTTATGAGCGATGAATTGGATCTTCTTGTCAAATGTTCAAGATGTAATCATCCAAAGATTGATCACAATAGGACTGCGGGCAATAGAGACAAAATGAAATGTCTTATTGGAAATTGTACTTGCAAGTCATTTTTACCGGATCGGAAATACTATCGATCGTCAAAAAAATAAGGCTGATGGACGTTCCACAGCCTATAATAAGTTAGATAACAAGACTATCCCGCCATCACTATTGACTAAAGCTTGCAAATAGGTTATATTGCGGCGTAACCTAATATCCAATGTTCTTTTTGGCTGCACAAAACAACAGTTATCCGATGCGAGAATGGCATGTCGAACATATGCAGAAAACAATTGTAAAGTTCGTAACGGGATTGTCAGATAACGCTTCTTCGTGGCAGAAAAGACAACATAAAAAATATAATAACTTAACAAATGTCCGGAAGAATATAACCTACGATATGAAACACGGCGTAACATATGAAGAAGTTTTCTCTTTTTTCAATAAAGTTCGCCGTGACCCATCTTTTTCAAGTATTCTAGAGAATGTTGGTTCTATTGACAGATTAGATGAGGTAGAAAAACAGCTAATGTCGGGAACAACTACTAGAAGATAATAACGAATGGATAGAATTAACACTCCAACAATCCATAACAATATTTTTGACTCAGCATACGGGGAGATTTTGCATTTAACCTCGAAATGATATAAAGGAGAAATGCGGATTCGATATTCTCTGGTGCTTCTGG
>JBPCNB010000152.1:0-6888 GCA_051001675.1 Nitrososphaeraceae archaeon
AACACCATATATCGTGTAGGCTTCATTTACACCCGAAATGCCTTTCATCTCATCAGCCAATGTTGTTTCATGTCCTAGCTCAGCATTCACAAGCACAAACGCTCTTGGCATATCACATATATTCAAATCGCACATTTATAACATTTGTAGTATGCATATCGAGGCATTAATGAGTCGATATCCTTACTTTAAATACGATTATCCGGTGATCTAACTAATTTTTAGAAAGTACAGATTTAATCTATTATACTTGCGCTAAATACGAAAATGAAAACGTATATCCCCGTGGGACGTTAGCGATGATATAACATTCTTATAGTGTTTTTTTCTAGCTGTATTCAGCTTATAAAAATATTAGTCGGTGAGGATCATTACGATGCTTCAATAGTGTACAAGATAACATTGGAAGATAGAGGTCATGAAGTAAGAATTGAAAATAATGGGGTGGATTCCCTTAAGAATTATCAAGAAGAGTTACAACAAGTTACTCTTAATTCAGATCCAGTGGAACACATTCAGCCATATGGTGCAATAATTCTTGACTACAAGATGCCCAGGATTAATGGAATACAAGTAGGAAAAGAAATTCTTGCTGTCAACCCGCGTCAGAGAATAATTTTTGCTTCAGCATTTCTTCTGCCACTTGATACTTTGATTGAACCTATGCAGGGATTAAGACAGGAAGTAGAAATATTACGCAAACCATTTGTTAAACAAATACAAGTAGATAAAGTAGAGGATAAAGAAATTTATTCAGAATTAGGAAAATTTAAAGTAAACATAGACTGTATCAAAGCCGCAGACTTTAGACATGATCAGTTAAGAGATATGCTTCAAATTTTGAAAAAAGATCATAAGAACCAAACAAAAAAAGTAATGAAACCTGGGTCTCGTGATATGGATTAGTCCTCATTCAACTAACAAGGGGTTATCATTCAATTATCTTTAATGAAATCGTAAGGTTGCGGGAGCATCAGATCCTACTTCTGTTGTTATCCGCAGCAATGACGATTCACACTATTTTATTGGCCGTATGAAATCACATTGCCGACCATAATAAAACCGGCAGCCAGTCATTTAAGTGCCACGTATGTTCTTCATATTACCATTATCATGCTATGACGGTTTGGTCCAATCCACTATCCTATCCTAAGCCTCATCAAGTAATAATCCCAATAGAAAAATTCTCGCGTTACTTCTATAGCCCCATAAATATTCCAAGCAATGAAGTCAGACTGTGCATTTGAAACCAATATTTAATTCTCCTCAAATAGGCTTAAGGGAAAAGAGCAAGTACGTTCCTGATAGGAATATAATACGAGTCCAATCTATTTGATGCCGACCATGTGAGGAATTTTCTTATCGACTTAATCATCATAGAAAACTTATTAATTCAATAAAGAAGAGATACCAAAGTTAGATGTCTTCTGATGCGGTTCTCCCTATGAAATAGTGAAGATCCATGTAAAGTTGCTTTTGATGGTTTTCTCGGGTAAAGTTTAAGAATAGAGCTGCTCGTGTTTTCCTTGTACAAAGTGGATGAAGTCTACAACTGAGGTCGTTCGCCGTAAATGGTCTACACTTGAGCATAGAGGGGTAGCTTTTCCACCAGAACATCAGCCGCGCGGGATAATAATATTGATCGTGGGTGAGAAATTGTCTCTCAACCGACGACAGGAAGAGTTGGTTTATTCATGGGCCAAGAAAAAAGATACGCATTATGTCAATGATCCCATTTTCCAATCAAACTTTCTAGGTGATTTCAAAAAGATACTTCCTGAGAAGTTCGCAAATATCTCGAGTATAACTGATATTGATTTCTCCGAAGCTCTTGTTCTTGTGGAACAAGAAAGAAGAATTAAGGAAGGAGAGATGGATAGAATCAGGAATTTGCCCAAAGACGAAAAAAAGAAAATCAGGCTAGCAAGAAAGACGGAACTCGACAGGCTGAAGACTTTTTATGGAAAAGCTTTGGTTGATGGTATAGAGGTAGACGTTGCAAATTGGTTGGTTGAGCCTCCTGGTCTCTTTATGGGCCGAGGTCAACATCCTCTTAGGGGTAAATGGAAACCTCGAATTACTCCTAATGACGTTATTCTTAACCTAGGGGAAGATGCCTCGGTCCCAGAGGGAAACTGGAAAAGCATAGTGCATGATCATTCTTCAACTTGGCTAGCGACTTGGATGGAAACATTAACAGGAAAGAGGAAATATGTTTGGTTACACGATTCTTCAATTCTGAGGCAGAACAGTGATAAAGAAAAATACGATAAAGCCACCAAACTAGAGAAACATATCAGCAGGGTCCAGAAGGAAATTATTAGTAGAATGCTTAAGTCAAAGGATCTTAAACAGAGAAAAATATCTACTGTATGTTACCTGATATTCAAGCTTGCGATGAGAGTCGGAGATGAAAAGGATCCTGAAGAAGCCGACACGGTCGGTGCTTCGACTTTAAGAGCAGAGCATATCACATTCAAAGAAGAGGACACTACTCATAAATATATAGAGTTCAATTTCTTAGGAAAGGATAGCGTCCCTTGGCAAAAAACGATAGAGGTTGAAAGTGAGGATACCATAGGCTTGTACAATAACCTAAAGATGCTCGTCCATGGAAAAGAAAAGAACTCCCAGATATTCGATGGCATTACATCAAGTAAAGTAAATGCATTTTTACGAAGTATAGATAACAAAAATTTACCTGGATTGACAGCAAAAGTATTCAGAACCTATATCACAACCAATGTAGTCAGGGAAACCCTCGCCAACCCTCCTTTCAATAGAATCAATAAAAATTCGTTAGAGGCGGCGAAGGTATACGCTGTGAAAATTGCAAATTTGAAGGCTGCAATTACTTGTAACCATAAAAAAGGCATCGATAAGAATAATCCTGCAAGTGTGAAGGCACTGGAGAAGTTTAGGGAGTCTGTCAGAAAGAAACAAGACACTATAAAGAATTTGAGGACAGACCTAGGTGAAGGTCGATGGAAGACCAGTATTCAGAAAAAAAGAATTGAAGATAGGTTAGAGAGAGTCGAGATGCAACTCAAACTACAGAAGGAAACCCGGGATTATAACCTAGGAACATCACTGAGAAATTATATCGATCCTAGAGTAATAGCGGCTTGGCTCATGTACGTGGACCTTGACTGGAAAAAGGTATACACGACTACTCTACAGAGAAAGTTCAGATGGGTCGAAGACTATAGCAGGGATGATCTTAGATTGTATTATCCTGTTCCAAAACTATCTAGAAAAGAAGAAATGAAAGTCGTAGTCACAGAAGAAACTAGCCCAGCACATTAGATCATCCTTATATAAACAACATATTCAGAATATTTCCGAGCTGCTAGTACTGTCAAAAAAAATAACCTCATTAGTGAGAGACTCTAGATAGCAAATCTGCGAATATTCATGGTTGATTGTTGGTATAAAGAATAAACTCTTAGTTCCTCGCTTTCCAGTACCGTTAACTTGATTTAAACGAATGGATTTTTTACTTAGGGAAACAGATTCCTTGATATGGTTCTCACATTTATGAGAGGCAAACATGCCATGTTTTTTAGTTTCCTATAACACCTATGTAGTTGAGACGCGGAAAAAATTGATATCCTAATCAAAGTTAGCTAAGCACAGCCTTCTGCTAGAAGTCGGGTTGGTGAAATCATGATTACTTCGGCTCTTACCCTATAATCGAGAATCCGTTCCTGAAGAACAAGGATGTGGTTACTACAGTAAATAAAATTTCAGGAAGCAACAGAGCAGGCATCGTCCCATGAGAAATCTTTGAATAATTCAGGCTAGTATTTCACTACACGACACGGCCATTGGGGGAACGCAGGTTTTTGCGTCATTAATCCAGAGCCCATGGTAGATAAGAAAGACGTTATTAAAGACAGGTTGCGTTATTCAGAATTCGAGTCCCTGTTAGATACATAACCTCCATTTTTAGAAATATGTCAAGAGATATAGGCAGCGTTATTGCAATACTTCAAGATCAAGTTAAGCAATTGTTTGAATAGATTATATTATGTTCTAAAAAAGCTTCTGTTGGCTGAACGCTGCCAGAGCTTTAGGTGCCGGAGTAGCTCAGCCTGGCTGGAGCGTTCGACTCATAATCGAAAGGTCGCGGGCTCGAATCCCGCTTCCGGCACCATTTACATTTATCATATCGTACGCTAGGATTTCACGTGGAGACAGATTTGGTCTTTATGATGTTAATTTTTGGGTAGTAGTATTGCTCTATGTGGGATTCGGATTTTAGTTCAAATACAAGTATGAGAGAATTGCTCGAATCGATTATTAGCTTTCATGAATCAAAAAACGATGACTGAATATTAATTTAGAGAAGTTGATTTAAAGACTCTAATAGATTTTTTGATAGAGTCCATAATGTCTGGGCACCATAATCCTATTCCTATAGTGGATTTCATTTTACAAAGAGGACGTTTTACTGGTAAAAAGAAGGAATGACCCGTTCAAAGGCTATCTTTCTCTACCCTGCGGTTTTAAATATCAGAAAGAAAAGGTGGAAAATGCGGCAAAAAGAGAGGCTAAGGAGGAACTATCTTTGGAGGTTGAGCCAATCGAGATCTTAGGCGTGTTCTCAGACCCCCTAAGATATCCAACGGGGTATATCTTAACCATGGTGTTTTTTGGTATTGTTTTAAGGGCGGAAGCAAGAGGGGGCGATGATTCGGAAGAAGTTCAATGGGCCCCCTGATAAAAAGTAGAAGAGAATCGCGTAGGCTTTAATCACTATACTTTGTGACTATGGAAGATGGAAAAATTCTCGTGCGACTTTCTGGTCTTCAAAACGGAGAAACACTGAATTATTTTGGTGTACTTATTCAGAATGAGCCCAGACAAAAAAAATGTTAGCCCTGGATGAAAAGTGACGTTAATGATAATAGGAACGATTTAAGTTTTTTAATAGTTCTTTTAGAGGTACAGGGTCTGTTAAATTCAAAAACAGTGAAGATTGTAGTTATTACGAGGAAGGAATTTATCCTGGAAGTTTGCATATACCGAAATTGGATGACATATTCGGATGTGTCGCGCTATTCTAATTTTCCGGTATTAGAAACCTTTGAAGTCCGAGAGATTGGTAATATTCGCAAAATGGTAGAGGATATTATTTCCATTTACCAGAAAACGCATCTCGGTGGAGAATTTTGTGTTCGTATCTTGCTACCAAGGGGGACAACATCAGACCTGTCTTCTAGGAAGTTGGGATTGATTATCCAGGGAGAACTCTTGCTGTCTTTGAAAAGGAAAAACCTACGACCTGATATTAGAGAGGTAAGGTACATTCATGGTCAGAATCACTATGGATGGCTTCTCTTGAATCCCAAAGTTTACGATGACCAACTTCTGGACACGAAGGAGCAAAAAGAAAAAAGGTAAAGACAAGAATGTTAAACTTTTGAAAAATATATTGAAGAAACATCATTCTCCGTAGAAATCCGTTCGATATTTAATTGTAAAAGGGATGGGCCTTCGGAGGGATTTGAACCCTCCTCAAGCGGTCTCTGCAGGCAAGTTAGCATACAGACATTAATCTTACAGTACTCACCTCCACAGCCGCCTATACTGACCAGGCTATACTACGAAGGCCGCAAATTTATGATGGACAGCAACTCTATTTATACAGTTCTCAATCACATCTGGTGATGATTTAGAATAAGATTATTGAAGGCGAGTTTTTATCCTCGATTTCTTTTGGATGCAGGTACAATGCCAATTTTAACCGTCTCCACCCCCTTCTCCTCGAGCCCTGCGGCTAAAGCATTTAAGCCGATTGAGTCACCAGCCAAATGTCCCAATATCACGAGATTTCCCTCTATTTTTTCTGCATTCAGCTTAGCGGCATCCGCGGGATCAATGTGAAGATAAATAACGGTTGATATATTGTTTTGGTAATATAGCTTCGCAACGGGAAAACCTCCATTTGTTCCCGCCGCAACAACTAACGCCACTCGCCCCACGTTATTGTTTGCGCTCCCTAATACCACCAAAGGTTGATTCAGAGCATTTCTAAACTCTGGAATCTCTTTAATTAAATTTAAAAGATGCGAAACCTTATGATTAGATTTACAATTCCTAATTTTTTTTTGAATAACTCTACGCATGTATTCATCGCAAGGTTGGTGGATATTCACCAGGGGCATTTCCAAAATTTTAGCAGTATCTACGATTTGCTTATAGATACTCGCGTGAGATCTAATTTCAACTCTACGTTTTAGTTCTTTCACTACACGCTTAGCCGCGTCTTTTGCGATTCCGTTCTGTATCATATAATCTACATGTCTACTGAATACCTGGTGGAATTTGAGATAAGAAACTCCAATCGGATGATGCGCAACGACTGCATCGCAATTAATTTTATTTGCAAATATCAGTTCTGCAATGGATACATCTACTGTAATCAAGACCTTACGTATATTATTGCCTTTAAGGTGAATCGCACTGTCAGAGGGAAGTTTATTCCAATTTACGAGATCCAGGCCTATCTTCATGATTTCTGCAGTATCTACGCTCATTTATCTAACAGCTTGAGAAAACAGCTACAAAAATTTATAGTTCACCCAGAGCTAGATTTCGGAAATTTGCTTCTTATGAAAAAGAGAAATAAAGATATTTATTGTCGTAGACGAACTTGGATATCTCATGATTGACCGAGATCTAATCCAGAGAAAATAAATCAGCTGTCAATCTAAATTTTCAATGCAAACTTTAAATCCCTTCCCTTCAATGACTCTTTAGATGAGTTGTTCCGATGAGTATCTTTCCCAAAGCGAACAAGCTAATTTGATACGAATATCTCCACTGATCAAATCGAAATTACAAAAGGCAAAATATGGAGTATACAATCACTCTGCTGTCGAG